>JAGHYP010000130.1 GCA_017743585.1 Chloroflexota bacterium | reverse complement strand
ACGGCAAGCCTGTGCCGCACATCACGCCCGATCTGACCGCCAGCGTGGATATCACCATCGCCAAGCGCTTGCGCGAGAACGCGCGCATCGCCTTTCAGGGCATCATCAAGGCAGGCGAATTCGAACTGACTGATGCCGAGGCGCGCGCGATGCTCGCTGCGCAGAACGCAAGCGGGCGCAGCAATGCAGATGTGATCGTGCGCTTCTACGACGCGCGCGATCTAGTGCAACGCCCAAGCGTGCGCTGGATGATCGACTTCGGAGTGAACATGTCTGAGTCGGAAGCGGCGCAGTACGAGCTGCCCTTTGCGCACGTCCGTCAAAAAGTCTATCCCGCGCGCCAGAAAGCGCGCCGCAGAGCTTATCGTGACCGCTGGTGGATACATGGTGAGGCGCGTCCAGGCTTGCGCCAAGCCATTTGTGGACTTTCGCGAGTGCTATGCACCACAGCAGTGTCTAAGCATCGCATTTTCGTCTGGGTGCCCGCCAATTTTCTGACGACGAGCGTTGTGTACACTTTCGCGCGCGAAGATGACTACTTCTTCGGCGTCTTGCACAGCTACCTGCACGAGGTGTGGTCGCTGCGCATGGGGACATGGCTCGGCAAGGGCAACGATCCGCGTTACACGCCGACCACGACTTTCGAGACGTTTCCGCTGCCATACGCGCCTGGCGCTGAGCCAGTGGAAGCGGCTGAATATCGCGCCATCGCCGCGGCGGCTGCCGAGCTGCATCGCGTCCGCGAGGCGTGGCTGAATCCGCCTGAACTGGCGGATGCGCCGAAGGCGCTCAGCGTGCGCACGCTGACTAACCTCTATAACGCCGTCGAGGCATATCGGACAGGTCAATCGCGCGTGCGCCTTGTCAGAGAGGCGAAGGAGATCGCGCCGCGCATCGCCGAGCTGCACGACGCGCTCGACGCGGCGGTGCTTGCGGCTTACGGCTGGTCGGATTTGATCGGCGATCTGCGAAGCCCAGCGGCGCGCGAAGAGGTGCTGAGTCGGCTGCTGGCGGAGAACTTGCGCCGTGCCGAATCTGAGCGGGCGGGCGGAATTGGATAAGAGGCATGACAGGCACCTTGCTCAACGTAGTGACCATTTTGGCGGGCAGCGCGCTCGGCATTTTGATCGGCAGCCGCTTCTCAGCCAATATCCAGCAGAGCGTGGTGACAGGTTTAGGCTTGGTCACGCTCGTCTTGGGCGTGCAGAACGCCGCGCAGAGCGGCAACATCCTCGTGCCGTTGCTCAGCCTTGTGATCGGCACAATTCTCGGCGAGCTATTGGATGTAGACGGCAAGCTGAAGGCGTTTGGCGCGTGGCTGCAGGCGCGCTTCGCCGCCGATCCAAGCGAGGCGGGGGGCGCTCAGGCGGCGCGCGCGCGTTTCATCAACGGCTTTGTCACGGCGAGCTTGGTCTTCGGCATTGGACCGCTCGCCGTGCTTGGCCCGATTCAAAATGGCATTGACGCGGCGGATATCCGCCTGCTCGCCATCAAGTCCACGCTTGATTTTTTCGCCGCGATCGCTTTTGCGGCGTCGCTAGGAGTAGGCGTGGCGTTCAGCGCCTTGCCGATCTTTGTCATTCAAGGTGGCTTCGCGCTGATCGGGATGCTCTTGGCGGGCTCTGCGGGCGCGGCGCTCGGCGCTGAGTCGCCGCTCATCCGCGAGCTGACGGCGAGCGGCGGCTTGATCCTGATCGGCTTGGCGCTGGTGCTGCTGGAGGTGAAGCAGCCGCGAGTTGCCAACATGCTGCCTGCGCTGATCGTCGCGCCATTCATAGTGCTTGGCGCTTCGCTCTTGGGCGTGACGCTCTATCCGTGAGCGCAGCGGCGGCTGCGCTTGACGGGCGCGCGCTTTTTTGCTATCCAAGCCGCCTTAGGCTATACCAAGTGATCCAATTAGCGGCGCATTCTCAAGTTCAGGGCGCGGTCGCGATGCTAGAGACGCTCGAGGCGCTAGTTGGCTATCTGTTCGTGGTCGGCGGGCGCGCTATCGGCGCGGCGCCGCCCGGCGCGCTTGTTGAATTGCCGCCGCGCAGGGCGCAGCGAAGCCGCGAGGCGGATACTTTCTTCGCGCTCATCACCCCGCACGGCAAAACGCACCTGACTGCCGATATCTACGAAGGGCTCACGCATCTCGCCGCCGATGTGTACTTCCGCAGCAGCGGCAGCGTCACCAGCGGGCTGCGCGAGGCGATCCTCGCCGTCAACGACCGAATCTTGGAGATAGGTCAGCCCTGCACACTGAACATGATCTGCGCCGTGCTGCGCAGCGACGAGGTCTACGTCGCGCGCACGGGCGAGAGCGTCTGCGTGATGCGCCAAAGCGGCGATCTGGCTTATCATCCCGAGCAGCCGAGCGATTCTATGCCGCTCGGCGCGACCGACTCGCCTGAGATTAAGCTTTTGCGCTGCGAAGTCGCGCCCGGCGACCTGATGGTCCTGTGCGATAACGCGCTCGCCTGCGTTGAACGGGCCGCGCTGAACGCCGCGCTCGCCGCGCCCGACCTAGTCCCCATCTTAGAGCTGCTGAGAGCGCTGGCCCGCAAAGATACACAAGCGCTGATCGTCCAATTCGCCACGCCTGAGACGCCCGATCCGACGCCCATTCCGAAGCCGCGCCAGAGCGCGCCCGCGCCAGAGGCTGCGCCCGCCGAAAGCTCGGCTGAGCCCGCGCCGCCGATCGCACAACGCGCCGCGCTCGCCGCAGGCAGGGCGCTCGGCAGCTTTGCCAAAGGGTTGAACCGCGCGCTCAGCCGTCTGCTGCCCGAGCCGAGCGAGACAAGCGCGCCGCGCATTCCGAGCATGTTGGCAGCCATCTTGGCGATCTTGATCCCGATCGCAGTCGTCTTCGTGATGGTCGCCTTGCAGCTCTCGCAGTTCGATCTGACGCAATTCGAGCAGATGGTGCGCGAAGTGGAGGCGGCCGCCCGTCAAGCGGAGCTGATTGACCTCGAAAACGAGCACGTCGCGCGGACGGTCTGGCTTGGCATCCTAGAGCGCGTGGCATACGTCGAGACGACAAGCGGGCGGGCGAACGATCCGACGCTCAAGCGCATCCAAGCGAAGGCGCAAGGCATTTTGGATCGCTTTGATAAGATCACGCGCCGCACGCCGACGCCGTTGCGCAACTTTGGCGAGGGCGCGCGCTTGGTCAATCCGATCATACGCGGCGGCGCCGATGTCTACACGCTGGACGTGAGCCGCAGCGCTATCTACCGCGATACGTTTGCGCCTGAGCTAGGCGTGCTGATCACGCGCAACACACAGCCTGTTGTGCAGCGCGGGCAGGCCGTCGGCGCTTTTTCGGTGCGCGAAGTGGTGGACATGGTCTGGCTGGCGGAAGGCGGCGTGCAGCGCGCAAATGTGCTGGCGGCGCTCGATACGCAAGGCATTTTGATCACCTACTCGCCCACCTTTGCGCCCGCCACTGCCCAGCGCCTTCCTGGCGCCGACCTGTGGGGCAAGCCGATCGCGCTCGCCACATGGCGCGGCAATTTGTACTTGCTCGATCCTGAGGCCAATCAAATCTGGCGCTACCGTCCGCTCGGCAACAGCTATCCTACCCCGCCTGAGGAATACTTCGACGGCGAAGTGCGCCCTGATCTCAGCACAGCAGTGGACTTCGGCATCGATCCGAGCGGGAATGTGTACATTTTCTTCGCCGATGGTCAGCTGCGCAAGTTCACGAGCGGCATCGAGCAACGCTTCGCGCTGAGCGGCATGCCGGGGGGCGGCTTGAAAAGCGGACGCGCCATGTACCTTGATGGCGATTCGCCCTTGCCCTCGATCTACCTGCTGGATGCCGCCGATCAGTCCATCTATCAGGTGACGCTCTCAGGCGCTTTCCGCTACCGCTTCCGCGCCACTGATCCGAACCTATTCCGCGCGCTCAGCGGCGTCTATGCCAATCGCGACAATATCTTCGTTGCCTCAGGCGGTGTGCTTTACCACTTCTCGATTGCCGATCTGGCAGGTCGCCCTGCGCCTTGAGCGCTACTTCGTTTCTTTTTGCAAACATTTGTACGGCAATCTTAACAAGCGAGCCTGAAAGAAGGCGCTGTCAAGATCAATTTTGCCTTGAGCTTTGCTTTAAGGTTTCGCCTTGCGCTAAAGTGCGCTACAATTCAGTGTGGATTCGTTCGTTATCCATCACGCTAAGCGAGGTGGAATTGTGAGCAAGGGGCGCATTCTGGTCGTTGAAGACGACTTTGATATTTCCAACATGTTGCGCATTTATTTCACAGGGCAGGGCTACGATGTGCAGGTGGCGCCGCGCGGCGGCGATGCGCTCACGCTGACGCGCAAACAACTGCCACAGCTGATCGTGCTGGATATCATGCTGCCCGATATGGATGGCTACACGGTCTGCCGCGAGCTGCGCCAGACGACGCGCACCAGCCATATTCCGATCATCTTTTTGACGCAGCGAGACGAGCGCTCCGATCGCATTGCAGGGCTCGAGCTGGGCGCGGATGATTACATCACCAAGCCGTTCGATATCGAAGAACTCAAGCTGCGCGTGAGGAACGCTATTGAGCGCGTTGACCGCGAGAAGAGCATGGATCCGCGCTCAAACTTGCCCTCAAGCCGCCTGATCGAAGAGCAGCTGCGCGAGCTGATGCGCACCACGGATACATGGTACTACATGGATATCAAGATCAATCACTTCGATGCCTTCCAAGAGGTGTACGGCGTCCTGGCGAGCACGGAAGTGATGCGCTTCATGGCGTTGCTGCTCGGCGAAGTGACAGATGAATACGGCACGCCTGATGACTTCATCGGGCACGCCGGCAACGATAATTTCGTGATCATCACCTATAGCAGCCGCGCCACTACGCTCAAAGAGCGGCTGATCGAGCGCTTCAACGAGGAAGTCAAGCAACATTACACCTTCATCGATCGCGAGCGCGGGCACATCGTGATGGAAAACGGGGAGACCAAGCCGCTGATGACGCTCAGCGTTGGGATTGTCTCTAACGCCACGCAGCGCTTCGCCGATATTCGCGAGATCACTGAGCTGGCAGCCGAAGCGCGCCGCCGTCCTGCGAGCGACTCGGTCGAGCCGATTGAGACGTCTTGGTGAGCGGGCGGCAGCCATCTCTGGGCTGCCGTGAGGGTTAGGACATGAGCGGTCTTGTGCTGCTGCTATTCGTGCTGGGCTTCAGCGTATTCGGCGCGGTCTTCATGCTTGCGCGCCTGCGCTTGGAGCGCCATGCCGAGGCTGAAACCTTGCCTGAGACGGTTGTGCAGGTGAATTTGCTAGATGACGACGCCGCTGTGATCGTGGCGGAAGGGCGCGGCAAGCTCGTCTACGCCAATCCGCGCGCGCAGGCTTGGTTCGGCTTGAGCGGCGGCGAGCCTAACCTCGAAGCGCTCGTCGAGCGCGTGCAACCTGCCGAGACTTTCTTGGAGCTGTTCAGCAAGGAAGGCGCGGCGTCGTTTCGGATTGGCTCGCGCCGCGTCGAGGCATCATCGCACTACGTGCCGCACAATGGCGTGCCGCAGATGGTGGTGGTGATGCGCGAGCTCACCTCGCCCAGCGCAAGGCGCGCCGCGCTCGATCCGACGCAGGCTCTGATCCTCGTCAGCGATGCCGTCCAGCTGCTCAGGAGCAGCATGCCGCTCTCAGAGGCGCTTGACGAAGTACTGCGCCTCGTCCATAAGGTGATTCCATTCGACGTGGCAGAGGTCAATCTCTGGGACTCGGCGCTGCAAATTTTGACACCCTTCGGCAGATATGGCGACCGCGCTTACTTTGAGGCGCTAGACGCTACAGATGGTCATTACGCGCTCAACGCGAGCTGCAGCGGCTGGCTGGTGCGCTATCGGCAACCGTTGCTCGTGCCTGACCTGCGCCTGCGCCCTGATGTGCGTCCCAAGATCGTCAGCTATGGCTTTCAGTCATTTGTTGGAGCGCCGCTCTTAGTCGGCGACCGCTTGATCGGCACGCTAGAGCTGGGCAGCCGCAGCCGCGTCGCTTTCGATCATGAAGATTTAGCGCTTTTGCAAGTCTTGGCGGGTCAGCTTGCGATTGCCATTGAAAATGCGCGCTTGCAGCAGATGCAATCTGAGCGCGCGGCAGAGCTGAACGGCTTGCAGCAGATCGCCAGCGCCATGACTTCCGTACACGACCCGCGCCGAATGTACACGCAGCTGACCAGCTGCATTGCGCTGCTCGCCAATGTTGAGATATGCGGCATGCTGTTGGAAGTGCCTGAGCAACAAGCGCTTGTTGGGCAGCCGCCGTTTTACGGCGTGCCAGAGTCCATCGCGGCGATGTATCGCATCTCGCTCGCCGAAGGCAGCGTCGGCGCAGCTCTGTACCGCACGCGCGAGTGGTGGTACTCCAACGCCGTGCAGAGCGACGAAATCGTGCGCGAGATGGGCTTGATCAGCCTAGCGGAAGCCATTGGCGTCCGCACAATGGCGCTGGTGCAGATGCGGGTTGGCGATCGGCGCTTCGGCGTGATTCAGGTTGCCAACAAGCGCGATGGCAAGGGCTTCACAGAGAGCGACATGCGCTTGCTAAGCGTCCTTGCATCGCAAGCAGCCATTGTGGTGGAAAACGCTCGGCTGTACGACGAAGAGCGCCGCCGCTCAGAGGAACTGGGCGGCTTGCAGCAGGTCAGCCAAGCCATCGGCATGTTGCGCTCTGCCGATGAGGTGCTCGGCTACTTGAACGAGCAAGTCGCCAAGCAGATGAACTGCCAGATGTGTGGCATCCTGCTCTACGAGCCGAGTCTCGGTCAATTGATCGGCCGCCCGCCGTTTTACGGTGTGGACGACGATCTGATCCGCCACTATCGGATTTCGATCACGCCCGGCACCACGTTCCATCGCATTTACAACGAGAGCGATTATTGGATCAGCGACGATTTGCGCGCCGATCCGATGCTGCGCGATAGCGGTTTGGACAAACTGGCGATGCTGATCGGCGTGCGCCAAACGATGATGGTGCCGTTGGCGATCGGCGGCAGGCGCTTGGGCGTGATGCAAGTCTCGAATCGCCTAGACGGTGCTGAATTCACGGCAGAGCAAGCGCGCGTGCTCTCGATCGTCGCTGCGCAAGTTGCTGTCATCATAGAGAACGCGCGGCTCTACCGCGAAATGCGCGAGCGCACGGACGAATCGGAGGGCCTGCGCCGCATCGCCGAGATCGCCTCTAGAAATGCGCGCCCTGAAGAGATCATCCCCGCCGTCGTACGCGAGACAGCAGCCATGTTTGGCTGCGAGATTTGCATGGTCGGCGTGCTGGACGACCAGACTGGCGCGCTGCTCATCCCGCCTGAGTACACTTTCGGCTTGATCGGCTTGCAAGAGCCTATCACGATCGACACATATCGTCCTGGCTTTCGGTATAGCGTAGCGCTCTCGCAGCGCCCGTTCCTGAGCAACAACTTGCGCACCGATCCGCGGCTGGCGATGGTCAGCTCCCCAAAGCTGCGCTCTTGCACGGCGAGCGGCA
>JAGHYP010000002.1 GCA_017743585.1 Chloroflexota bacterium | reverse complement strand
CAGCTCTTCAATGCCCAGAATGGCGATGATATCTTGCAAATCTTTGTAGCGCTGCAGCACGCGCTGCACTTCGCGCGCCGTGTTGTAGTGATCTTCGCCGACGAAGGCAGGATCGAGCAGGCGGCTGGTGCTCGCCAGAGGATCAACCGCTGGGAATAAGCCCTGCGCCGCCAATTCGCGCTCGAGGGCAATGGTGCCGTTCAAGTGCGTGAAGGTCGCCACGGGCGCGGGGTCGGAGTAATCGTCAGCAGGCACGTAGATCGCCTGCATGGAAGTGATCGAGCCGACTTTAGTCGAGGCGATCCGCTCTTGCAAGTTGCCCATTTCGTTCGCCAGCGTCGGCTGATAACCGACTGCCGAAGGCATGCGCCCCAACAGCGCCGAGACTTCCGAGCCTGCCAGCGAGAAGCGGAAGATATTATCAATGAAGAGCAGCACATCCTTGCCTTGATCGCGGAAGTACTCGGCGTGCGCCAAGCCCGCTAGGCCGACGCGCAAACGGACGCCAGGCGGCTCGTTCATCTGCCCGAAGATCATGACCGTGCTATCAATCACGCGGTAGACGTCTTTCATCTCGTAGTAGAGCTGCGTTCCCTCGCGGGTGCGCTCGCCGACGCCCGCGAAGACCGAGACGCCGTTGTGGACGGCTGCCACTGAGCGGATCAGCTCGGAGATGATGACGGTCTTGCCGGTCCCTGCGCCGCCGAAGACGCCCATCTTGCCGCCTTTGGTAAACGGCGCGATCAGGTCAATGACCTTGATGCCTGTCTCGAACATCTCCGGGCGCGTGGTCAGGTCTTCGAAGTTCGGCTTGGGGCGATGGATCGGATAGTAGGTATCTGAGATGACTGGTCCGCGCTGGTCAATCGGGCGGCCGAGGACGTTGAACAGGCGACCGAGCGCTGGCGGCCCGACCGGCACCATGATCGGCGCGCCTGTGGCATAAGCGACCATGCCGCGCGCCAAGCCGTCTGTGCTATCCATTGCCACCGTGCGCACCCGATTGTTGCCCAGGTGCATCTGCACCTCGAGGATCAGGTCGTCCTTGCCTTCAATCGGCACGCGGATTGCCTCGTAGATCTCAGGCAGTCTGCTCCCAGGTGGGAACTCAACGTCCACTACAGCGCCCAGAATTTGCGCTAACTTGCCCTGCACTTCGTTTGGATTTGCCATAGATGATCCGTATCCTAGTCCTGTTGCATGTATTGCGTGTATGAATTGGCTGATGGTCGTGGCGTGGCGGCTAGATATCGCCGATCTGAGCGCGCAACGCCTCAACGCCGCCGACGATATCTAGAATTTCCGCCGTGATGGCTGCCTGGCGCGCCTTGTTGTAGCTCAGGGTCAGGTCATCGATGAGCGCCTTGGCGTTATCGGATGCGTTGCGCATGGCGACCATGCGCGCGCTGTGCTCGCTAGCTTGGCTTTCGAGGACTAGCTCGAACAGGATGTTCTCGATGAACTTCGGCACGATCTCCTCAAGGATCGCCGCGGCGCTTGGCTCGAAGATGTAATCCGCCACACGGCCCTCAGGCTTTTCCATCATCTTCAGGTAGTCAGGCCGGTTCAGCGCACTCCGCTCATCGAAGGCGAGCGGCAGCAAGCGCTGCACCATCGGCTTCTGCGCCAACATGTTGATGAATTCCGTGTAGGCGACGTAGACCTCGTCCGCGTAGCCTTTTTGGAAGTCTTCCACTAGCACTTGGCGGATCGGTCGTAGGGCGTCAATCGTCCACCATGCCGGCAAGCCAGTGAACTCTGCCGTGACGTTCTCGCGCAAGCGCACTAGCGCATCGCGACCTTTGCGTCCGACGGCAACCCAGCGCACGGGTCGCCCGATGTGTTGCGCGAATTGGCGCGCCACGCGGATGACGTTCGTGTTGTACGCGCCCGATAAGCCGCGATCGCTGGTGATCAGGCAGATGGTGACCGTGCCGACCTGCTCGCGGCTCGCCAAGAGCGGATGCAAGGCGGCGATCGAGCCGCTGGCGCTGGCGATATCGGTCAGCACTTGCATGGCAGCGTTGGCGTAAGCGCGCGCTGAGAGCGCTTGCGCTGTGGCGCGCCGCACTTTAGAGGCGGAGACCGCCTCAAGCGCCATTGTGATCTGCCGGATGTTCTTGACCGAGCGAATGCGGCGTCTGATCTCGCGTAGACCGGGCATTCTCCACCTCGCTAGGCTTTTGCCGCGTGAGTTTGCAGCCACTGCGCGTTGAATTCTTCCAGCGCCTTCTTCAACAGATTCTCCATCTCGTCGGTCAGATCGTAGTTGGTCTCAGGGCTGTTGATGCTGCTGGCGATCTGCGGGTATTGCGTGTTGACGTAACGCAAGAACTCATGCCGCCAAGCGCTGATCTGCGCCACGGGAATTGGGTCTAGGTAGCCGCGCGTGCCTGCGTAGATCAGCATCACTTCGTCTGCCAACGGTATGGGGCTGTATTGCGGCTGCTTGAGCAGCTCGGTCAGGCGCATGCCGCGCTCCAGCTGGAGCTGCGTGGCGCGGTCGAGATCGGCGCCGAATTGTGCGAAGGCCGCCAAGGCGCGGAACTGCGAGAGCTCGCCTTTCATGCGCCCTGCAAACTTCTTCATCGCCTTGCGCTGCGCATCGCCGCCGACTCGGCTGACCGAAATGCCGACGTTGATAGCAGGGCGCTGCCCGGCGTTGAACAAGTCGGTCTCAAGGAAGATCTGACCGTCTGTGATCGAGATCACGTTGGTCGGAATGTAGGCGGCGATATCGCCGAGGAGCGTCTCGATGATTGGCAGGGCGGTCAGGCTGCCGCCGCCGCGCGCTTTTGAGAGCCGCGCCGCGCGTTCCAGCAGGCGGCTATGCAGGTAGAAGACGTCGCCCGGATACGCCTCGCGCCCCGGCGGACGGCGCAGCAACAGCGAGACCTGACGGTATGCCCAGGCGTGCTTGGAGAGATCGTCGTAGATGATCAGCGCGTCCTTGCCGTTCTCCATGAACCACTCGCCCATGGCGCAGCCTGCGTACGGCGCCAAATACTGCAACGCCGCTGGCTCTGCAGCCGAGGCGACCACGATCGTGGTGTACTCCATCGCGCCGTATTGCTCAAGCGTGGCGCGCACGGCCGCCACTTGCGCCTCCTTCTGCCCGATCGCCACGTAAATGCAGAAGACACCCTGCCCGCGCTGATTGATGATCGTATCGAGCGCGATCGCCGTCTTGCCGGTCTGGCGATCGCCGATGATCAGCTCGCGTTGGCCGCGCCCGATTGGGAACATGGCGTCGATCGCCAAAATGCCTGTCTGCAGCGGCGTATCCACGTCTTGGCGCTCGATCACGCCCGGCGCAATCCGCTCAACATTGTAATATTCAGTTGCTTGAATCGGCCCTTTGCCGTCGATCGGCTGCCCTAGCGCGTTGACCACGCGCCCGATCAAGCCCATGCCAACAGGCACCGAGGCGATGCGACCTGTGCCGCGCACCTCATCGCCCTCGCGGATGTGGGTGTAATCGCCCATGATGATGATGCCAACGTTATCATCTTCAAGGTTGAAAGCGATGCCGAGCGTTCCGTTCGCGAACTCGACCAGCTCGCTCATCCTGATCGAGGGCAGCCCTGAGACGCGCGCGATGCCATCGCCGACCTCGATCACGCGCCCAATTTCGACCGAGCGAATGGTCGGCTGCCAGCCTTTGAGCTGCTCAAGCAGCGACTCCGCAAAGTTCATGGTGTTGCCCGATGGCGACATTCTGAAGCTCCTGTGAAGTTGTGAAAACAAGCGTTTGAGTAGCGCTTGACGCTGCCACAGACAAGCGCGCAAGCTGCGCAAGCGCGCCCGATGGGCGCATCGGCGCACAAGAGATCGCTTAAAGTGTAAACCGAGCGGCTGAGAATTGCAACGCAACCTGCTCGAGCGCGCAAACTGACGCTCGCCTGACGCTTGCGCGCTGAGACGCAACTTTTTCTTCGCCGTTCAGGTTAGAATGATAGGTTGAGCAACGATTTATTGTTAGGCTTTTAAGGGGGAACTCATGGCTCGTCGCCCTATGCGCCTGATAGCACTTTTGCTGTGCTGCGCGCTGCTGAGCGCGGCGCTGCTCCGCGCCCCGCTCAGCCGTGCCGCGCCGCTCGAACCGATCGCGCCGCTCGTCCACGCCATTGAGACAGGCTCGAACTGGACAGGCGCGTATTATCCAAATCGCACGCTCTCAGGGACGCCTGCTTTCATACGCATTGATCCTGCCGTTGTGTTCAACTGGGGGCAGAATTCACCCGGGCCGGGCATCGGCATCCGAAATTGGTCGGTGCGTTGGCAGAGCGTGCAGTTCTTGAACGCCGGCATCTACCGCCTGACCGTGCGCGCCGATGACGGGGTGCGCGTCTTCGTCAACGGGCAGCTGGTGATTGACGAGTGGCGCGAGCAGGCGCCGACGATATTCACGCGGGATATTCAGGTCTCGGCGGGCGTCCACGCTTTCCAAGTGGATTACTTCCAAGCACTCGGCGATGCCAGCATCTCCTTCTGGTGGCAGTTCATCCCGACGCAAAGCACAGCGTGGACGGCGCAATACTTCAACAATCCATTCCTGAGCGGCGCGCCTGTCTTGACTCGCCTTGAGCCGCGCATCGAGCATTTCTGGGGACTCGGCTCGCCTGATCCGTTCATCGTGCCAGTGGAGCGCTTCAGCGCCCGCTACACTGCCACTTTGCTGTTCCAAGCCGGCACCTATCGTTTTGTGCTGGCGGGCGATGACGGCGTGCGCCTGTTCATCAACGACGTCCTCATCATTGACCAATGGCGGCGGCAAAGCCTGACCGCCTATAGCATTGACGTGGCGCTCGCCGCTGGCTTGCACACCATTCGCGTCGAGTATTATGAAGATACTGAGCATGCGGCCGTGCGCTTGACCATTGCTCCCGCCATCGGCTCGCCGTTTGGCGCGCACTCCGATTTCTGGTATGGCGAGTACTTCGCCAATCCGAATCTGAGCGGCTCGCCGAGCTTTGTGCGCAACGACGGCTTCAGCGCTATCAACTTCAATTGGAACACAACGCCGCCTCTGCCCGGCTTCCCGCGCGATTACTTCTCGGTGCGCTGGACGCGCCGTATCTGCACGCCGGGGCGCCCGACGCGCTTCTTCCTGTACGTGGATGACGGCGCGCGCCTGTTCATTAACGACACGCTGATCCTTGACGCCTGGGGGCGCATTCCCGATACCGTCTATCAGCGCTTTGTGGACTTGACGGCGGGCTGCCACAACCTGCGCTTGGAATATCAGCAACAGACGCTGCAGAGTTTCGTCGTGCTGACTTGGGATCCGCCGGATGGGCAATCGCCGCCATTCCCGATTCCGAACGTGGTGCCCGGCAGCGGCGGGCAGATCATTCCGAACGTGGTCGGCTTGGTGGTGAACGCCAGCTTGCTGAACGTGCGCGCCGCTGACAATCTGCGAGCGACTGTGTTGGAGCGGATTCGCGGCGGCTCGCTCGTGACCGTGCTGGCGCGCAACGCCGCTGCTACGTGGCTGCGTGTGCGCACGCCTAGCGGCGTGATCGGCTGGGTGAACGCAAGATACATCCAGACCAACTTGCCCAATCTGCGCAGCTTGCCTGTGGATAGCGCGACGGGCGTTGCGCCGCAGCCGACGGGCGTGCGCGGTCAGCTGATTTCAGGCTTGCGCCTGCGCGAGGGGCCGGGATTCACCTTCCGCCAATACTTCGTGATCGAGTGGGGGCAAACGGTTGACCTGATCGGGCGCAGCAGCGACGGTCAGTGGTACGAGACGATCTATAACGGGCAGCGCGGCTGGATTTTCGCGCTCTACGTGCGGATCATTCAAGGCGACCCGCTCGCACTGCCGATCACAGGCTGATCAGCGCCGCACGTCCACCTCGCAAGGCGGCAGGGCGCTGCCGTCTTTCAGGAAAACGATCAGGCGCAGCGTGTAATGCGTTGCGCCTAGCCGACTGAGATCGGCGCGCTCCACCAACAGACCGTCGCGTACGGGGCGCCGCACATTCGCCAAGAGTATCGAAGGCTGGCGCGTTGCCTCGGCGCGCGCAAAGGCATATAGCTCATAGCGTTCGAACTCAGGATGCTCAGCCGTGCCGCGAATGCTGAACGCAGCAGGCTCGATGCGCGAGTCAGGGCGCGGCAAGCTGATGCGCGCGTTTGGATCAGGGCAGCGCATCTGGAGCATGGCTGCGTAGGTTTGCGTTGGCGCAAGGGCGAGCGCGACAGCAGTCTGCTCTTGTCGGAGCGCGCGTTGCATCAAGCCATTCTGCTGAGCAAGGCTGATGAAGACAACGTTGGTGAAGAAGACGACGACGAGGATCAGCAGCACGTAGCGGTAAGGACTGAAGATGAGGTTGCGCACAGCGGCGGCGTACGGATCGTTGTAGCGCGTGTAGCGCGGCTTCACGCTGCGATACCATGCCCAGATCGCCTCGCCCTCGCGCGGATCGGGCGTGCGCGCTGGTTCAACTCGCGTCTGCCGCGCCCATGCCGCGAAGTCATAGGCGGCTGCGTTGACCTGACGGCGCTGACGGTCGTATTCTCGGCGCCGCGCGGCGTCGCTCAGCACTTCATACGCCTCGTTCAAGCGGCGGAATTGCTCGGTCGCCCAAGCCACGCGATCAGGATTGCGATCGGGATGCACTTCCTTCGCTTTGCGGCGGAAGGCTTGCTGCACCTGCTCAAGGTCGGCGTCGCTCGGCACGCCGAGCAGCTCGTAGAAATCGTTCTGCGGGTCGTAGCGGATGGCGCCGCGCTTCACAGCACTCACTCTACTTCACATCCCTGCACCCGCCGTGATTCTAGAGCAAGCTGAGTGCCTTCGCACATAAGCGTTCTGTGTGACAGTCACTCGCGCGCTTGCGGACAGGCTTCCTCGCCAACTGAGAGCGTCCGCCAGAGCGGATCGGACGGCGTTTTGTAGTAACAGGCGCATTGGCGGCTCGGCAGCGCGCCCGCGCGCTCGGCATTGCCTTGCCAGATCACGAAGCGCACGTCTATCACAGTGCAGACCACTTGGCGTCCGTCGCTCGGCTGAGCGGGCGTGTAACGCTGCGCGCTGGCGATGCCAATGCCGCCGATAGGCACATCGCGCAGCAGCCAGATGCGCAGCGCATCATCAGGCACATCGCTCCACGTGATGCGCACCTCGCCTTGCGCGATCAGCGCGATGACAAAACACGGCGCGAACATCACCGCCAGCCAAGGGATGATGAGCAAGGCGCAACCGAGGCGCCTGAGGAACTTTCGCACGGCATTCACTCCTGCTCACAGGTCAGCGCAAGGCGTCTCAGACTTCCAACTTGCTGCTCACTCGGCGGATGCCTTCATCGGCGAACTCAGTTGTGCTGGCGTGACCGCTCAGATTGGCAATGCGCGCGCCCTGATGAACGGCCTCGAACAACGTCGCCTCGTAGATAGCGCGGCTGCAACGTGCGCAGCGCCTCGACCGGCAGCTCCTGACCTGTCTGGTCGCCTTGCGGCACAACGATGGCCGGTTTAGGCGTTACAAAATCATTGTCAGGGACGCTCTGGACGCCCTTTCGATCATGCTGATCGATCATGCTGAGCCTTATGCGCGCGCGTCAAGAGCCTTGCGCAGCGGATTGCGCCTGATCGCGAATGGCGATGGCGCGGTCAATCGCCTTGACCAGCGCATTCAAGCCGACGGGCTTCGGCACCAGCAGATCGGCGCCCGCTTCGAGGCGGCGCGCTTCAAGGTTGCTACCCTGATAGGCGCTCAAGAAGACGATTGGCAGGTTGCGCGTGGCAGGCTGCGAGCGCAGCATCTTGCAGAGTGTGAAGCCGTCTAGCTTGGGCATCATGATATCGAGCAAGGCGCAATCAGGCTTCTCAGTCTCTGCTAGGGTCAAGGCGTGGGCAGGATCAGGGGTGGTGATCGCCGCGTAGCCGACTAGCTCCAGCATCGTTTTCAGCAAGTCGAGCGTATCAATCTCGTCGTCAACCACAAGGACGCGTTTCAACGTTCGCCTCAGGGCAGTGGGGTCGGAGTCAGGGCAGGCAACACGATCACGCCGCGCGATGGATCGGTCGCGGAGATGGCGGCGAGCGCCGCGAAGATGGCGACGCCCGCGAAGATAGCAGCCGCAGTCCGATCATCGCGCCCGCGCAAGAGCGAAAAAGTGCCGGGCAACACCAAGACGAAGAAGAGCGAGTACAGAAAGTAGACCCAGCGCAAGTCCTCGCCTGCCAGCGTGCGCAGCAGCCACACGATCAAGCCCGCCGCGCCGAGCAGCGTGGCAGTCCACATGGCGCCCCAGAAATTGCCGCTGAGCCCTTCGCCACGCAGCGCATTCAAGCCTGCCCACAAGCCGAGAAACAGGCAGAACAGGATGTAGGCATTGCTGAGGATGATGCCGAGCGAGTAGATGAAGTTCTGCACAGCGCAAGCTCAACTATCGTCTTTGCAACTGATCTCAAACGAGATTACAGCATGCCCGCTGAGAGCTGCTCGGCAATTGGCAGAGCGCACAAGCCGCCTTAGGTGGCAAGCGCGCCCAAGAGCTGCGCCTGCAGCCGCAAGAACGCCTCGTCGCTCTCACAGCGCGGACGCGGCAAGGCGACCGGCACATCCGCGATCAGGCGCCCTGGGCGCGCGCTCAGCACAAGGATGCGATCCGAGAGCAGCGCCGCTTCGCGCACGTCGTGCGTCACAAACAAGACCGTCGGCTGCAGTTGCGCCCAGACCATGAGCAGCCAATTCTGCATCTCGCGGCGCGTCAGCGCGTCAAGCGCGCCGAATGGCTCGTCCAGCAGCAGCAGCGAACGCTCCATCAAGATCGTGCGCAGCAAGGCGGCGCGCTGGCGCATGCCGCCTGAGAGCTGACGCGGGTAGGCATCGGCAAAGCCTTCTAGGCCGAAGAGCGGCAAGAGCGCACGCGCCCGCCGCCGCGCTTGCTCCAGCGGCTGCCGCGCAATTTCGGCGCCTAGAATCACGTTTTGCAGCACGGTCCGCCACGGCATGAGCAGATCGCGTTGCGGCATGTAGCCGACGTGCCCTGTCTGCCCGTTGATCAGCCGTCCGTCTAGGCGAATCTCGCCTGAATCGGGCGTGAGCAGCCCGGCGATCAGGTTGCAGAGCGTGCTTTTGCCGCTGCCGCTCTGCCCGATCAGGCTGACGAACTCGCCTTGCCGAATATCGAAGCTGACTTCGGCGAGCGCTTGCACAGGTCGCTCGCCATCGAACGTTTTAGAGACGCGCTGAAGGCTCAGGTACATCGCTGGCTGCGGAAATTTTGCTCGAGCGCTTGGCCTTCAGGCAAGAACTGCGCGATGTTGACCAAGCCGTCACCCGAAGTGTTGCCAGATATCCTCTCAGCGCCGCTTAGACGGTCGGCTTGTACTCAGAGATCGCTCGCATGTATTGCACGCGCTCGAAGGCGGACGGATCCTCGGCGTGTATCTGGCTGACCGCGCCGCGCATCTGCTGCACGGATTCGTACTCGTGCTGCGTCATCCAAGCGCGCAGACCGTCCTCGACTGTGCGGATATGCTCAATGCCGTGGCGCAAGAGTGCTGAGGTCATGCAGACGGCGCTGGCGCCTGCCAAGATTGCCTTCACGGCGTCCTCGCCCGTGTGGACGCCGCTGGTGAGCGCCAAGCTAGCGCGCACGCGACCGTATAGAATGCCGATCCACGTCAGCGGCAGCCGCAAATCGGCTGAGGTGCTCAGCACTATGTTCGGCGTCACTTCAAGCGTCTCAGTGTTGATATCAGGCTGATAGAAGCGATTGAATAGCACGAGCGCGTCGGCGCCTGTCTCGTCCAAGCGACGTGCCATGTACGCCATGTTGGTGAAGTACGGGCTGAGCTTCATGGCGACAGGCACGTCCACAACGCTCTTGACCGCCGCCAAGATATCAAGGTAGGTCTGCTCCACCTCGGCGCTGCTCAAGTATGGATCGGTCGGGATGAAGTAGACGTTCAGCTCAAGCGCATGCGCGCCTGCTTGCGCCATGTTCCGCGCAAAGCGCGTCCAGCCGCCGAGCGTCGCGCCGTTCAAGCTGGCGATGATCGGCATGCTGACCGACTCACGCGCCTTGCGGATCAGCTCGAGGTACTGGTCAGGGCTGGCGTGATACGTGACAGGCTCTGGGAAGTAGGTGAGCGCCTCGGCATAGCTCTCTGTGCCGTGCAGCAGATAGTAGTACAGCGCCTCGCGCTCGCGCCGAATCTGCTCCTCGAAGAGCGAGTACAGGACGACAGCGCCTGCGCCTGCATCTTCCATTCGTTTGATGTTGTCCAGATTATCCGAGAGCGGCGAAGCAGATGCCACCAGCGGCGACCTGAGCTTCAATCCCATGTAAAGGCTTTCAAGGTTCATGCAGATACATCCTTTCCTCAGTGCGCGCCGCTACCAATGGTCACAGGGCGGCTTGCCAAGTACTCGTAGAGCGCGTAGCGCATGTTGACGTCGCGCTGCGCCTCTTCGAAGAGCGCCTGCGCTACTTCCGGCTTGCTCAGCTCCAACATCTTGAAGCGATTCTCCATCTGTAGGTAGGTCTTGACGGGCAGCTTCGGCGGTCGCGAGTCCAGTTGTAGCGGATTCTCGCCGCGCGCAGCGCGATCGGGATTGTAGCGATAGAGCAGCCATTGCCCTGATTCGACCGCCGCCTTCTGATTGTGCATGGCAGTCATCATGTTGATACCATGTGCGATGCAGTGCGAGTAAGCGATGATCAGCGCTGGCCCGTCATACGCCTCTGCCTCGATGAACGCGCGCAAGGTCTGCTCATCGCGCCCGCCCATTGCCACGCGCGCCACGTACACATTGCCATAGCTCATGGCGATCAGGCCGAGGTCTTTTTTGGCAGCGGGCTTGCCGCCTGCTGCAAACTTGGCGACCGCGCCGCGCGGCGTCGCCTTCGAGGCCTGCCCGCCCGTGTTGCTGTAGACCTCGGTATCCAGCACCAGCACCTTGACGTTGCGCCCGCTGGAAAGGACGTGATCCAAGCCGCCAAAGCCGATGTCGTATGCCCAGCCATCGCCGCCGATCAGCCAAACCGTCTTCTTGACCAAGTAATCCGCCACAGCCAAGAGTCGCTGCGCCTCAGGATGCGCCAGCGTCTGCAGGCGCGCTTTCAAGGCGGCCACGCGCTCGCGCTGCGCGTAAATGCCAGCTTCGTCGCGCTGATCCGCCTCTAGGATCGCCGTCGCCAAGTCCCCCAGCTCGCCGGCGAGTTGTCTCAAGAGCTGCCGCGCGTAAGCGGCGTGCTGATCGAGCGCCACGCGTATCCCGAAGCCAAACTCGGCGTTATCCTCGAAGAGCGAGTTCGACCAAGCCGGCCCGTAGCCTTGCGCGTTGACCGACCAAGGCGTGGTCGGCATGTTGCCGCCATAGATGGACGAGCAGCCAGTCGCGTTTGCCACGATCATGCGGTCGCCGAAAAGCTGCGTCGCCAGCTTGATGTAAGGCGTCTCGCCGCAACCGCTGCAGGCGCCGCTGAACTCGAAGAGCGGCTGCTGCGCTTGCTGCTGACGGATGATGGTTGGCTTGATCAGGCTGCGATCCACCTCAGGCAGGCTGAGGAAGAATTCCCAGTTAGCGCGCTCGCTCTCGCGCAGCGATGGCTGCGGACGCATGTTGAGGGCGCGCAGATTCGCCGCGCTCTTGCTCTTGGCAGGGCAGACGTCCACACAAATGCCGCAGCCCGTGCAATCCTCAGGCGAGACCTGAATGGTGTATTTCATGCCGCGCCAATCGGCATCCTTGGCGTCGGTCGCTTTGAAGGTTGGCGGCGCGCCCGCAAGCAGCTCAGGCCGATAGGCTTTGATGCGGATGACGGCATGCGGGCAGACCATGGCGCACTTGCCGCACTGAATGCAGATATCCGGCTCCCAGACGGGGATCTCGAGCGCCAAATTGCGCTTCTCATACTTGGCCGTGCCTGTTGGGTACGTGCCGTCTGGCGGGAAGGCGCTCACAGGCAGCAGGTCGCCGCGCCGCGCTATCATCTCGCCCAGCACGTTTCGCACGAATTCAGGCGGATTGCCAGCCAACGGCGGCAGCAGCTCGATCGTGCTGGTGACGCGCTCGGGCACGCGCACTTCGTGCAGCCGCTCAAGCGTGTCGTCTACAGCGCGCAGGTTCATCTGCACGATCTCCTCGCCCTTCTTGCCGTAAGTCTTCTCAATGGCGCGCTTGATCTGCGCAATGGCTTCCTCGCGCGGCAAGACGTTGGCAACGGCGAAGAAACAGACCTGCATCACAGTGTTGATGCGCCCTTTCATGCCGTTTTCAGCGGCGACCTTGTAAGCGTCAATCACGTAGAATTTCAGGTGCTTAGCGATGATCTGCTCTTGGACGCGGCGCGGCAGACGATCCCAGATTTCATCGGCGCTGTACGGCGTGTTGAGCAAGAACGTGCCGCCTTCGACGGCGTCGCGCAGCACATCGTAGCGCTCCAAGAAATTCGGCTGGTGGCAAGCCACGAAGTTCGCCTTCGTGATCAGGTACGTGCTGCGAATCGGCGATTTACCGAAGCGCAAGTGAGAGATCGTCATGCTGCCCGATTTCTTCGAGTCGTAGACAAAGTAGCCTTGCGCGTAGTTATCCGTGTTCTCGCCGATGATCTTGATCGAGTTCTTATTCGCGCCGACCGTGCCATCAGCGCCCAGACCGTAGAACACAGCGCGCACAGTCGTCTCAGGCTCGATCGAGAAGTCAGGATCGAACGCGAGGCTGGTGTGGCTCACGTCGTCAAGGATGCCGACCGTGAAATGATTCTTCGGCTGCGCCTGCGCCAAGTTCTCATAAACTGCCTTGACCATCGCGGGCGTGAACTCTTTGCTGGATAGCCCGTAGCGCCCGCCGACCACGCGCGGCAACGCCGCGCCCTCCCACGTCTCGTAAAGCGCGTTGACCACATCCAGATAGAGCGGCTCGCCTGCCGCCCCCGGCTCTTTGGTGCGGTCTAGCACAGCGATGGCGCGGACGCTCTTGGGCAGCGCAGCCGTGAACAAAGCCGGCACGAACGGACGATACAAGCGCACTTTCAGCACGCCGAGCTTCTCGCCGCGCGCATTCAGATAGTCGACGGTCTCGTGGACGGTCTCAGCGCCGCTGCCCATGATCACAATCACGCGCTCGGCGTCAGGCGCGCCGTGATACTCATACAGCTTGTACTGCCTGCCCGTCAGCGCGGCGAACTGATCCATTGTCGCTTGCACGATTTGCGGGCAAGCGGCGTAGAACGGATTGACGGCCTCGCGCGCTTGGAAGTATGTGTCAGGATTTTGCGCCGTGCCGCGCAAGACAGGATGATCGGGCGAGAGCGCACGCGCGCGATGCGCCGCGATCAGCGTGTCGTCAATCATGGCGCGCAACACGTCATCTTCGATCAGAGCGATCTTCTGCACTTCGTGCGAGGTGCGGAAGCCATCGAAGAAGTGCAGGAACGGCAAACGCGCTTTGAGCGTCGCGGCGTGCGCGATCAGCGCCATATCATGCGCTTCCTGCACTGAGTTCGAAGCGAGCATCGCCCAGCCTGTCTGGCGGACTGCCATGACGTCTTGGTGATCGCCGAAGATGCTCAGCGCCTGCGCCGCGATTGCGCGCGCCGCGATGTGGAAGACGGTCGGCGTCAGCTCGCCGGCGATCTTGTACATATTCGGAATCATCAGTAGCAAGCCTTGCGAGGCAGTGAAGGTTGTAGCGAGCGCGCCCGCCTGCAGCGCGCCGTGAATCGCGCCTGCTGCGCCGCCCTCGCTCTGCATCTCCACCACTTGCGGCACAATGCCCCACAAATTCGGCTGCCCAAGGCTCGCCCACTCATCAGCCCACTCGCCCATCGGCGAGGACGGCGTGATTGGATAGATGGCGATCACCTCGCTCAGCTTGTAAGCGATCCTTGCGACCGCCTCATTGCCGTCAAGCGTGATGTATTTCATTTTTCGAGCTCTCCCAGCTCATCTATTTGCGCTAGATAGGTGAAAACCCGCGCCGCTTCGTCGGCATCTACCACGCTGAGCGCAAAGCCGACGTGGACGATCACGTAATCACCAACTTTTGCCTCAGGCGTGTAGGCAAGGTTGACTTCTTTGATGACGCCGCCGAAATTGACCTTCCCCGTGCGGAAGAGCGGATCGCCCTCGTCAATGCTGATCAGTTGTCCCGGCACTGCTAGACACATCTAGCGTCACTCCTTCTCACCTACCGAGCGGCGCGCCGCGATAGCTTGTCCATAGGCGATGCCGCCATCGTTCGGCGGGACTTGCCGCGACCAGAACGGCGTGAAGCCCGCCCGCCGCAGGGCTGCGACCGCGCCCGCCAACAAAAAGCGGTTCTGAAAGCAACCGCCGCAGAGCGCTACGCGCTCCAGCGCTGCGGCGCGCGCCTGCGCTACGATTGCTGCGCATAGCGTTTGGTGAAAACGCCGCGCGATAACTGCCACTGAGACGCCCTGCTGCCACTCGCCTATGATTGCCTCAAAAACCTGCCTGTATTCAATGATTCGCACTGCCTCGCCGCTCGCAGTAGTGATGGTTGTCACTTCAAAAGGGTAAGATTCATCAGTAGCTTGATCAGTAGCTTGATCGATAGCTTGATCGGTAGCTTGTGCGGCGCTCAGCGCGGCGAACTCGAGGCGCATGGCAGCTTGCCCTTCAAAACTCATGCGCTGATTCAGGTCGAGCAAGCTGGCGACCGCATCAAAGAGCCTGCCGACGCTGCTTGTGAGCGGCGCGTTCACGCCGCGCCGCAGCGCCTGTTCCAGCAAGCGCAGCTCGGCGGCGCTGAAGGCGCGCAAAGGCGGCAAGTCGCGCACTGCCTCAGGCAAGCTGCCGCCGTACATCTGCCAGAGCGCGCCAAGCGCGCTGCGACGTGGCTCGCGCGCTGCTGCCTCGCCGCCGATCAGCGGAAAGGGGCGCCACGTGCCGACTCGCTTGAAGCCTTGCGCCGTCACCTGCAAAAATTCGCCGCCCCAGATCGTCCCGTCTGCGCCATAGCCCGTGCCGTCCCACGTCACCGCCAAGAACGGCGGCGCGATGGCATTCTCCGCCATGCACGCTAGCGCATGCGCGTAGTGATGCTGGACGCGCAGCACAGGCGTGCCGCGCTCGGCTGCCAACTGCTCGGCGTACTGCGTGCTGAGGTAATCGGGGTGTGCATCGCAGACGATCAGGCGCGGCTGCACGGCATACATTTGCGTTAGATCGCCCAAGGTCTGCTTGAAAACGCGCTCGCTCTCGGCGTTCTCCAGATCGCCGATGTGCTGACTGAGGATGATGCGCTCTCCCTCGGCGACGGCGAGCGTGTTTTTTTGATGCGCGCCGAGCGCGATCAGCGGCGGCAGCGGCGCGCCCGACGGCAAAGGCAACGGAGACGGCGCATAGCCGCGCGCGCGGCGCAGGATCAACGGCTCGCCGAGCGCTGTGCAGACAACCGAGTCGTCCACAGGGCGCGCAATCGGACGATTGTGGACGAGGAAGAGATCGGCGATGCCGCGCAGGCGCGTCAAGGCTTCGCGTTCATCCGTGCAAATCGGCTCGCCGCTGATATTGCCGCTGGTCGCCACGATTGGGAAGCCGAGATCGCGCATCAGCAAGTGATGCAACGGGGTGTACGGCAGCATCACGCCGAGATACGGATTGTGCGGCGCGACTTCGTCGGCGATTTCGGCGAGCGCCTCTGCGCGCCGCCTGAGCAAGACAATCGGCGCGGCAGGGCTGGTCAGCAGCGCTGCCTCTTGCGCGTCAACGTGACACAAGCGGCGCGCTGTCTCCAGATCGGGCAGCATGATGGCAAACGGCTTCTCGGGGCGACGCTTGCGCGCGCGCAAAGTGCGCACCGCTTGCCTGTTGCGCGCATCGCAGAGCAATTGAAAGCCGCCCAAGCCTTTCAACGCTACAATCTGACCGTTGCGCAAGGCGTCTTCGGCGCGCTGGAGCGCCTCTTCGCAGCGCGCTAGGACGTCGCCTTGCGCCGACCAAGCTTCCAAGTGCGGCCCGCAGCTTGGGCAAGCGGTCGGTTGTGCGTGGAAGCGCCTGTCGAGCGGATCAGTGTACTCGCGCTGGCAGGCAGGGCACATCGCGAAGGCGCGCATGGTCGTGTTCGGCCGGTCGTAGGGCAGACCGAGGATGATGCTATAGCGCGGACCGCAATGCGTGCAATTGATGAACAGATAGCGATAGCGCCGATCTGACGGATCGAATAGCTCGCGCAGGCAATCGGCGCACGTGGCAAGGTCAGGCAAGATGAGCGCTGTCGGCGCGCCTTCCGCCTGACTGTGGCGAATTTCGAAGGTCGTCTCGCCGCGCGGCGGCAGGTCTTGCCGCTCGAGCGCGGTGATCAGCGCGTGCGCTGGCTTCTCGCGCGGCAGGCGCGCCAAGAACATTTCGAGCGCCCCAGGCGCGCCTTCTAGCTCGATGATCACGCCGTGCGGCGCGTTCGCAATCCAGCCGCCGAGCGAGAGCGACTGCGCAAGGCGATAGACGAACGGGCGGAAGCCGACGCCTTGCACCACGCCGCTCAGCGTCAGGCGCAGACGGCGCGCGGTCAATGTGCCTCGCCACGCAGCAAGCTCAAGATCAGTTGTGTGGCGCATGGCAAGGCGCGCCTCACTGACTCTGAGAGCTGCTCACAGTGCTCGAAGTGCTGCGCGCCAATGACGACCAACGCGCTGCGCGGCTGCGCGCCATACAGCGCTTTGGCAGCCATCAGCAGCGCAGCTGGCGCCCAATCGTGCGTTGTGAGCGAGCGCACATTTTCCAGATCCGCCAGATCCAGCTCGAGCGGTATCACTTTCACTTCGCCTGCCGATAGGTTCGCGCTGGCATCCACGAAAATGACCTGCTCAGCTTGGCTGATCAAGGCGGTCAGCTCGGGCGTCAGCTGATGACAGGCGATCACCCGCAGGTCAGGCAGGTGCTGTTGTGCTGCCAACTGTTGCGCCACTGCCGCGCCGACGCCGTCATCGCCGCGCAGCGTATTGCCAATGCCGATCACGAGACGCATGGGGCGCGCTCTCTGATCGCAAAGCGCAGCGCTCAGCCTGCACTGGCCGCTGCCTCGTCTCTAGCGCGCGATCTCGTCTAGCACCTCGCCATTCGGCGCGATCAGCTGGATGTGCAGCGGCATCTGCCCGATGGCGTGCGTGGAGCAGCTCAGGCATGGATCGAAAGCGCGAATGACCGCTTCAACGCGATTTAACATACCTTCGCTCAGCCGCGCGCCGTGAACGAAGCGCTGTGCCACTTGCTTGACGCCCGCATTCATGGCGAGGTTGTTGTGTCCTGTGGCGATGATCAGGTTGACGTATGTGATCAGGCCGTTTTTGTCAATCTTGTAGTGATGCATCAGCGTGCCGCGCGGCGCTTCGCTGACGCCGATGCCCTCGAAAGCATTTGGCTCAGCGTAGGCGCGCACGTGGTCGCTCAGGATATCGGGCGTGTTCAAGACGCGCTGAATCTCTTCCCAAGCGTAGAGAATCTCGATCAGGCGCGCCAAGTGGTAGTAGAACGAGCTCTGCCGCTCAGGGATTTGGCGGAACTCCTGCAGCTCAGCGTTTGCCAGCGGCGTGCTGATCCGATCAGCTACCATCAGCCGCGGGAGCGGCCCGACGCGGAGCATGCCCTCCACATAGCCGCGCGGCCTATAGTAAGGCGATTTCAAGAAGCTGTGCGGCTCGGCAGCTTCCGCGATCAGCTTAAGGTAATCTTCCGGCGTCATCCGATCTTCCACGATGTTGCCGTCGGCATCCACAATGCGCAGGTAGCCGTCATAGGTCTCCAGATTGCCGTGCTGATCCACCATGCCCATGTGCAGCGTCGGGAAGTTGGCGAAGGCGCTGATCTCTTCGCTGAAGCGCGGCAGGATCGACTTGAACCAATCGATCGCCCGCCGCGTGATGGCGATAGCGTTCGGCAACATGGCGAGGATTTTATCGCGCTTCTCGGCGCTGAGCGGCTCGCTCACGCCGCCAGGCACCAGCCAGCCGGGATGAATGCGCTTGCCGCCGAGCAACTCGATGATCTGCTGACCTGTCTGGCGCAAGGTGACGCCGTCGCGCGCCAATTGCGGGTTGGCGGCCAGCACTCCGAACAGGTTGCGCTGGCTCGGGTCGCTATCCATGCCGAGCAGCAGATCGGGCGCGGAAAGGTAGAAGAAACTGAGCGCGTGCGATTGCGCGATCTGCGCAAGGTTCATCACGCGGCGCAGCGCGGCTGCCACAGGCGGAATGCGCACGCCTAAGAGCGCATCGCAGGCTTTGGCGCTGGCGATCAGATGGCTGACAGGGCAAATGCCGCAGATGCGCGCCATCAGCGATGGCATCTCGTGAAACGGTCGCCCCTCGGCGAATTTCTCGAAGCCGCGTAGCTGCGTGACGTGAAACTTGGCATCGGCGACGCTGCCGTCATCCGCTAGGTGAATGGTGATCTTGCCGTGACCTTCAATACGCGTCACAGGATTGATGATGATCTCTTGCGTCATGTTCATCTCCTAGGCGCCGAAGCGCGTCTTATCGCTCAGATCGGGCATTCGTCCTTGCACTAGTTCGCTCAGCACATAGAAAAGCGTGTCGTTCGAAGGCGGGCAGCCTGGCACGAACACATCCACTTTCACCACTTCATGCACAGGGCGCACGCGCGGCAGCAAGGTCGGCACGCCTTGGCTCGGCACTTGCCGATGCGTCATGTTCGGCGCGAGGTAGATCGCCTCACTCAGCGCCTTTGGCGCGAAGCGATTGCGCATGGCAGGCACATTCGCGCTCACTGCGCAATCGCCCATCGCGACGAGGATTTTTGTCCGCGAGCGCACCTTGACGATCTTCTCATAATCTTCATCGCTGCTGACCGCGCCCTCTACCAGCGTCACGTCCACTTCAGGCGGGAAGTCTTTGTGGTCAACGAATGGACTGTGGACGATCTCGATCAAATCGGCGAGATCGAGCAGGCGATGATCCATGTCCAGAAAGGACATATGGCAACCCGAGCAGCCGTCCATCCAGATGGTGGCAACTTTTTTCTTGCTCACAGGCAAACTCTCGCTTATGACATGCTCTTACGATTGCGCATCATGGTCAGGTACGGTAGAAATTCAGGGCGCTTGGTCATCTCGGCGACCGACTTGCCTTTCACGAACAGCGCGCCCGTCGGGCAGATTTGAACGCATTTGCCGCAGCTGGTGCAAGTCTCGGATTCGCCCCAAGGCGTGTGCATATCGGTGATCAGCTGGCTGGCGATGCCGCGTCCCATGACGTCCCACGTGTGCGCGCCCTCGATCTCATCGCAGACTCGCACGCAGCGCGTGCAGAGGATGCAACGGTTCGGATCGAAACCGAAGCGCGGATGCGACGCATCCACATGGCGGACAGGGAAGCGGTAAGGCATCCCGATGTGGTCGAGGCGCAGCTTGACCGCCATATCTTGTAGCTCGCAGTGTCCGTTCGAGACGCACACAGAGCAGATGTGATTGCCTTCGCTGAAGAGCAGCTCGACGATCATGCGCCGATAGCGCTGCAGTCGCTCGCTCTCCGTGTTGACTTCCATGCCTTCGCTGACGCGCGTAGCGCACGCCGGCAGCAAACGCGCCACGCCGACCACCTCTACAAGGCATAAGCGGCACGCCCCTACCGCCGAGAGTCCTTCAACGTAGCACAGCGTGGGAATTTCAATGCCGTTCTCGCGCGCCACTTGCAAAATGCTCTCATCTTCGCGTCCGCTGACATCCTGGTCGTTTATCTTGAGCGTGACGACGCGGCTCATGAGTGCACCTCCACCACTTCAGGCTTCATCTGGCAGACGCCGGCAGGGCAGCGTTTTTCGACAATATGGGCGAGATATTCATCGCGGAAGAAGCGCAACGTGCTGATGACAGGATTCGGGGCAGATTGCCCCAAGCCGCATAAGCTGGTGTGCTTGACCATATCGCACAGCGCTTCCAGCAAGGCGAGCTCGTCGAGCGTGGCGCGTCCTTCGCTGATCTTGCACAGCAGGTCGTACATCTGCGCCGTGCCGACGCGGCATGGCACGCACTTGCCGCACGATTCCGCCATGCTGAACTCCATGAAATACTTCGCCACATCCACCATGCAGCTGGTCTCATCCATCACGATCATCCCGCCCGATCCCATAATCGAGCCGACGCTCGTCAGCGACTCATAGTCCACAGGCATGTCCAAGTGCTGCTCAGGGATGCAGCCGCCGCTCGGCCCGCCTGTTTGAACCGCCTTGAATTTCTTGCCCTCAGGGATGCCGCCCCCGATCTCGAAGATGATCTCGCGCAAAGTGATGCCCATCGGCACTTCGATCAAGCCTGTGTTGTTGATTCGTCCGCTCAGCGCGAAGACCTTCGTGCCTTTGCTTTTCGCTGTGCCAATGCTGGCGAACCGATCGCCGCCGTGCTGCAGGATCGGCACGACGTTGGCGATGGTCTCCACGTTGTTGATCAAAGTCGGCTTGCCCCATAGCCCTGACTCGGCGGGATATGGCGGGCGTGGACACGGCGTGCCGCGACCGCCCTCGATGCTGGCGATCAGCGCCGTCTCTTCGCCGCAGACAAAGGCGCCTGCGCCAAGCCGAATCTCGACATTGAAGCTGAACGGCGTGCCGCCGATGTTGCTGCCCAGCAAATTCTGCTTTTGCGCCTGCTTGATGGCGTTCTGCAGGCGCTTGACGGCTAACGGGTACTCAGCGCGCACGTAGATATAGCCTTGGGACGCGCCGACAGCGTACGCAGCCAACGTCATGCCTTCTAGGATGCGGAATGGATAGTCCTCCATCAGCGCGCGATCCATGAAGGCGCCCGGATCGCCTTCATCGCCATTGACGATGACGTACTTCGGCGTCTGCAGCGCCTTGGCGACCGTGCTCCACTTCAAGCCTGTTGGATAGCCGCCGCCGCCGCGTCCGCGCAAGCCGCTCTTGACCACCTCTTGCAGCACTTCAGCGGGCGTCCTGTGCAAAAGCACGTCCAGCAGCGTGTGATAGCCGCCGGCGGCGATGTAGCTGTTCAAATCGTTCGGATCGATCAGTCCTGCGCCTTGCGTGGCAATCCGCACTTGGCGTTTGAAGAAAGGCAGCTCGCTATCCAGCCGGATTCGCTCTGGAGGCCCGCTCTCAAGTGTCTCCACCACCTCAGGCGCGTCCTCAGGCGTCAGACGCTGGTAGACAACCCGCCCATTATCCAGATTTGCCATCGGCCCGCGCGCGCACAGCCCTTGGCAGCCGCCGGGACGCACTGCGCACGTCTTCTCTAGACCGCGCGCTTTCAGTTCCGCCTGAATCGCCTTGAGTACCTCTTCGCTGCGGCTGGATTGGCAAGCCGTGCCTGTACAGACGTACATCACGTGCTTCAAGGCTGCATCGGCAGCGCGTCGCTCTTCGGCAATTTTTTGTAGGTCTTCCAGTTGCATTGTCAACACTCCTCAGGCATAGCTACGCGCCATGCCAGCACTTTCTCTACCACTTGCTCAGGCGAGAGCCTGCCGTGCGCCTCTTCATCCAAGACGACCACAGGCGCTAAGCCGCAAGCGCCCACGCAACGCGCCACCATCAGCGAGACCTTTTTATCGGGCGTGGTCTGGTCAGGCTTGATGCCGAGCGCTTCCTGCAGGCTGTTCAAAATAGCGGGCGCGCCTTTGATGTAGCAAGCTGTGCCAAGGCAGACCGTGCAGGTATGCTCGCCTGCGGGCTTCAGCTTGAACAGGTTGTAGAAGGTGGCGACGCCATACACTTGGCTGAGCGGCACGCGCAACGCGCGCGCCACATAACGCAAGCCTGCCACGTCCAAAAAGCCGAAGGCTTCTTGCATGGTGTGCAAGGTCTCGATCAAGCCGCTGGCTCGGTACCCATGACGGCGCATGGTAGCGTTCACAATGCGCCAGCGCTTGTCGTCAGAGGGCGCAGGGATCGGTTTGGCTTGGAACATCCGCGCGCGTCCTTTCAGATGTTTTCAAAACAACAGTCGCTACAAGCATAGCGAGCTGTGAGCAAACGCCGTGATGACAACTGGCAGTTTTTCATGCGCCGAATGTCACACATTCTCAACTGAGCGCGCCGAAAGGCTGCGCATTCACAAGTTTAACGCGCTGTGTTAAAATAGCTGCAAGAATTCGCGGGCAGCGCAATAGCCGTCACCTTGTTTGCAGCGCAATCGCTAGGCTCTCACGCTTGCTGACGGATTGGAGGCATCCTTCGCTATGGCGCCGCATCCGGGCATTCCCGACATTGTGATCGGACGTTTGCCGATCTATCTGCGCGCTTTGAACCAGCTGGCACAGCAAGGCAAGACCGTCACCTCATCGCACGAGCTGGGGCAGCACTTGGGCATCAGCTCGGCGCAGATTCGCAAAGACCTCTCACACTTTGGCGAGTTTGGCAAGCAAGGCACAGGCTACCAGATCAGCCATCTGCAGGCGCAGCTAAAGCAGATTTTGCAAGTCGATCGCGAGTGGAAGATGATCGTCGTCGGCGCGGGCGATCTGGGACGCGCTCTCGTGCATTATCGCGGCTTTGTCCCGCGCGGCTTTCGCGTTGTAGCGGCCTTCGATATCGATCCTGCACGGCTGGGCAAGAGCGGCGACGTGGAAGTGCTGCATGTCAGCTGCATGGGCGATTTCGTCAAGCAGCACAACATCCAAATTGCGATGATCGCTGTGCCGGCCGAGAGCGCGCAGGAAGTCTGCGATCAGCTTGTGGCAGCGGGCGTGCGCGCCATTTTGAATTACGCCCCGATCACGCTAAGCGTGCCGAGCCACGTGCATGTGCAGTACATTGATCCTGTCATGCACTTGCAACGCATGACCTACTATCTAGAGTAGCTAGAGTAGCCGATGCTCTCTACGCGCCGTCGCAGCGCAGCGTCTTCCAGCGCGCGCCCTGCGCCAATCGCTGTGCAGACAACTGGATCGTCGGCGCGGTAAGCCGGCACGCCGATCTGTTGCGTGATGTACTCGTCAATGCCGCGCAGCAACGCGCCGCCGCCTGCGATCAGCACGCCGCGGTCAATGATATCAGAGGCCAGCTCAGGCGGCGTGCGCTCCAAGACGGCGCGCGCCACGCCGGCGATGTTGGCGAGCGGGTCGGCAATCGCCTCAACTATCTCCCCCGTGCTGACCTCAACTGTGCGCGGTAAACCGTTCAGCTGATCGCGCCCTTGCACCTCCATTGACAACTCTTCAGGCAGCGGGACCGCAGCGCCGATCTGAATTTTGATCGACTCCGCCGTCGGCTGCCCGATGATCAGGTTGTACTTGCGCCGCATGTAGTTCATGATCGCCTCGTCAAGGCGCAAGCCACCTACGCGGACGCTTTCCGCTACCACGATGCCGTTCATCGCGATCACAGCCGCCTCGCTGGCGCCGCCGCCAATGTTCAGCACCATGTTGCCCGCCGGCGTGCGCACAGGCAAGCCTGCGCCAATGGCAGATGCTAGTGACTCGTGAATCAGGATCGCCTCGTGCGCGCCCGCTTGCAACGCTGCCTCATGCACAGCGCGCCGCTCAACGCTATTCGCGCCATATGGCACGCTGATCATCACCTGTAAGCTGCCGAAGAGCCGCCTGCCGCCGATCTTCTGGAAAAAATGGCGCAACATCGCCTCGGTCACTTCGTAATCGGCGATCACGCCATCGCGCAACGGACGCACCACTTCAATATACTCAGGATGCCGCCCGTATATATCGCGCGCCTCTTGCCCAATCGCCACGATGCGCTCTTCTTCAACAGTCAGCGCGACCATTGCAGGCTCTTGCAGCAAGATTTGCCCATTGCCATAGATGATGACGTTGACTGTGCCGAGATCAACGCCCAATCTGCGCGTGAACAATCCCATTTGCCGCCTATCTCTGTATCACTCAGTCAAGGCTTAAAAGCGCGCCTAACAAACTACGCTATCATAGATAACTTAAGTTCTAGCGCGCGACTTCCTCAAGACTGTGAGCCTGCGTGCGCTCGGCGGTCAGCAACGCCGGCAAAGGCGCACAGCAGGTCAGGAGCAGGCATCTCATGCCTTCGCTTCAACTCTGAAGCTCAACTTATCGGCGTTCGGCTCAGCGTCAATCGTGATCGCTGTGCCGAAGTCGGGATTAGCGGTCAACAGAAAGTCGGCGAGCGGCTCGCGCACGCTGCGCGCGATGATCCGCCGCAACGGACGCGCTCCCCACTCAGGCGTGGTATTTTGCGCCATCATCCAATCTTTCGCCGCCTCAGTGAAGGTCAGGTTTAGGCCGCGCTCGGCCGCCAATTTGGCCTCTTTTTCGAGCATCAGATCGAGAATGGCGCGCAGGTCGGCTTGGCTGAGCATGTGGAAGATCACGATCTCGTCGAGGCGATTCAAGAACTCAGGGCGGAAGAAGTTGCGCACTTCTTCCATCACGTTTTTCCGATCTTCTTCAGTGATCTCAGTATCCTGTAGATACTGAGATCCTAGGTTGCTGGTTAAGATGATGACCGCCTCGCTGAAATTGGCAGTCCGTCCTTGTCCGTCGGTCAGGCGACCTGCTTCCAGCACCTGCAGCAGCACGTCCATCACGCGGCTGTTCGCTTTCTCGACTTCATCGAACAGCACGACGATGTACGGCTGCTGACGGACGCGCTCCGTCAATTGACCGCCACCTTCGTAGCCGACGTAGCCGGGCGGCGCGCCGATCAACTTGTTGACGGCGCTCTCGTCCATGTACTCGCTCATGTCAATTTCAAGCAAGGCGTCCTCGCTGCCGAACATGAACTCCGCCAGCGCCTTAGCGAGTTCCGTCTTGCCGACGCCGGTCGGCCCGAGGAACAGGAAGCTGCCGATCGGTCGCTTTGGGTCTTTCAAGCCGACGCGCGCCGTCTTCACAGCGCGGCTGACGGCGAGGACTGCCTCAGATTGCCCGATGATGCGCTTGTGCAAATGTTCCACCATGCTGGCATAGCGCGTGCGCTCATCCTGACCGAGCTTGGTGACAGGGATGCCCGTGATCTGTGCCGCGGCGAGCGTCACGTCTTCAGCGTCCACTTCATCGTTCGGCGTCGCGCCGTCGGTCGGCACTTCCGCCTGACGGCTGACATTGACCATCGCGGCAGCGCGATGCAAAAGATGCTCAGCGCTGCGCGGCAGCGGCGTGCTAGGACTCATGTAGCGGCGTGCAAGGCGCACAGCGCTCTTGATGGCATCCTCGGCGATCCTAACCTTGTAATCAGCGGCGATGTGCGGCGCTAAGACCTTGATGATGGCGGTTGCTTCTTCGTCATTCGGCTCCGGCACGCGCAGAAGCTGCACGCGCCCTGAGACGCCGCTGGCGTTGGCAAGCCGCTCCTCGTACTCAGCTTGCGTGCTGGTCGCCAAGATGACAGGGTCTTCTGCCAAAAGCGCTTTTTGAATGGCCGGCGTGGCGCGCGGAAACTCAGAGCGCGCCGGCCCGCCGAAGAAGCGCTCTATGCGCGGCACGAATAAAATGCCGCCACGCGCTTGCGCCAAGCCGTTGGTCACTGCTTGCACAGGATTATCCAGCAGCGCCGCTTCATCAACCGTCACCAACTTCTTCAAGCCAATAGGGCCTTTGCCCTCGGCGATCAACATGCCTAGGCTATAGGCGAGCGAGCGCTTGCCAACGCCTTCAGGCCCGATCAAGATCACGTGACGGTTGATGCGCTGCGAGAGCATGTTGATTAGCTCCTTGAGCAGCGCCTCGCGAAAGTAGAGCGGACGCACGTTTCCGCGCTGCACTTCTGCCACCACATCGGCTGTGGCGGCGCCTTTCCGCTTGATCATGCGCTCTGCTATCAGATCGGCTATGGCGCGCGGCGTCAGGCCGAATTGGCGCAGCAAGCCGCTGGTGCTGAGCTTGGCATCCGCCATGACTGCCAAGAGATGATCAGTATCAATCACGGTCTCGTTGCCAGCTTGCGCCGCGCTGAGCGCTTCATCCAAGGCGATGATCATCTGGCGGCTCAGGCCGATCTTCTCGCCGTTGGCGGCGGCGAAGAGCAGGTCGCCATCCACGTCGCGGCGCGTCTCGACGGCGAGGCGAACTGAGCGCTCCAGCCGATCCAGATCGAGCCCGCGTTGCGTTTTATAGAATTCCAAAATACGCCGCGCGGCGGTATCCTGAGTGCGGATCAGGGCGAGCAGTGCCGCTTCGGGATAGATCGTCCGCCTTCCGTAGGACTTGATGATATCCACTGCGTTGTTCAGCACTGCAGCGCAATCCGTCGAGAGGAGCTTAGGGTTCAAAGTCGCCATACGTCCGCGCCCGATTCACAAACGTGCTCACCGTCATTACGGTAGCTTAAAAGCGCCGAGCCGACAAGAGGCCTCACGAAGCGGTTGTGCTCTCGGCGGCGGGTTGTAGGGCGCTCGGCGCCTCAGCGAGCGGCAAAGTGAAGCACAGCCGCGCGCCTGTCGGCGGCAGGCCGCCTTCTGCCCAAATTTTGCCGCCATGCGCCTCAACAATGTGTTTGGCGATCGCTAAGCCTAAGCCTGTGCCGCTGCGATTGGCGCTGCCGCCGCCGCCTGTGCGCGCCGAATCGACTTGATAGAAGCGCTCAAAAATGCGCGTGCGCTCGTGTGGCGGGATGCCGATGCCTGTGTCGACCACCTCGATTTGAGCGCTCTCGCCGACGACGCACGCTGTGCAGGTGATCTGTCCCTCAGGGGGCGTGAACTTGATTGCATTGTGCAGCAAGTTGGTCAGCACACGCCGAATTTGATCAGCATCCGCTAGAACCCACAGGTCGGCAGGCACGTCGTAGGTAGCGCGCAAGCGCTTCTGGTCAAATTGCGCCTCCATGACCTTGAAAGCGCTCTCGATCACGTCCTGCGCGCGCGTTGGCACAAGGCGCATGATCGCCCGCCCTGACTCGATCATCGAGAGATCGATCAGCTCTTGCGTCATGTGATGCAGGCTATCCGCCTCGCTCGCCAGCTTGTCGAGCAGCTTGCGGTCGCGCTCAGGATTGCGACCTAAGTTCATCTGCAGCGATTCGATCAGCAGCTTGATGTTGCTGAGCGGCGTGCGCAGGTCGTGTGAGAAATTCGCCACCATGTCGCGTCGCGCGCGCGCAAGGCGCAGCAGCTCAGTGATATCTTGCAGGGCAATCACAACAAAGCGCTCGTCCGCCTCGCCGAGACGGACGCCGCGCATTCGGAACGTGCCATCTTCGATCATGATCTGCGATTCGGGCTGCTCACAACCTTCCGCCAGCGCTTTGACAAGCGCGTCAATCTCGTGGTGGCGCGTCACCTGCATCACTGTGCGCCCTTGCGCTGCGCTCGGCTCGATCTTGAAGAGCTGCGCGGCTGCCGTGTTGAGCAAGGTTAGCGTGAACGGCGCCGTGCTGACGTTAAAAACTAACAGCGGATCGAACAGCACATCCGCTAGCGCCTGCGCTTGGTCCTTCAGCGTGTCCAAGCGCGCGCGGCCGACCGCCAAAGCGCGCTTAGCGTCTTCCAGCTTGCTCTGGACGTAATCGGCGCGTTGCAGCGCAGCGCCCAGACGCCACCACAGCAACGCGCACAGACACAAAACAGCAATCAGGGCGATCACCAGCAGTGCATTCACGTGCGCTATCCCTCAAAGCGATAGCCGACTCCGCGCACAGTCACGATGCGCTGCGGATTGCTGGCATCATCTTCGATCTTCTCGCGCAGCCAGCGCACATGCACATCTACTGTGCGTTTATCGCCGAAGTAATCGTAGCCCCAGACTTTGGTCAGGATCAGGTCGCGTGAGAGGACGGCGCCTCGGTTGCGCATCAGCTCAGAGAGCAGGTCGAATTCTTTATGGCTCAGGCGCAGCTCTCGATCGCCGCGAAAGGCGCGCCGCCCTACGAGATCAACGCGCAGATCGCCTGAGAGCAGCTCATCTTGCAGCGCAGGACGACCCGGCACTCGGCGCATGACGGCGCGCACGCGCGCCAAAAACTCGCCCAAGCCGAACGGCTTGACGATGTAGTCATCGGCGCCGCTCTCCAGCCCGACAATCTTATCCACCTCAGTGCCGCGCGCCGTCAGCATGATGATCGGGATGTGGAGCGTTGTTGGGTCTTTGCGGATGATGCGGCAGACGCTGAGTCCGTCAAGCGCGGGAAGCATGATATCGAGGACGATCAGGTCGGGCAGCTTGCTGCGGACGAGCGATAAGGCGCTCTCGCCGTCGCGCGCGCTGAAGACTTCGTAACCTTCCTCTTTCAGATTATCCTCGAGCGTACCTGCGAGCGTTGCGTCGTCTTCAACAATCAGGATTTTCGCCATGGGGGTCAACCTCATGCATAGCCGACGAGATGAAAGGGCGCGTCGCCTTTCACGCTCAAGTATAGCCCAAACAGGTCAAAGTGTTAAATCAGCTGTGAGCGCTTGCGCAGGCAACGCAAAAAATTTCGAATTGGCGCGCCGCCGTTTTTGCCCACCAGACCCTGCGCCCGATTTGCCTTCACACTGTTGAAGCAAGCTGCATGTGCGGTCTAGAGGTGAAAAAATAGGTGAAAGCGGACGCTCAGTGTGATCGCGCTGGATTGCTCGCACATCATCGCAATTGAACAAGCCGCCTTGCAAGCGTGCCATCAAGCGCACCATCAAGGCTATAGGTCTAAGGCGTGCAGCTCAGCGCCAATTAGCTATCGGCGGGCAGCGACTCAGCTTGGCTCAGCGCAGATAGGCTGTGTTACAATGGCTCGCCTGCGCCAACCGACATGCTGAACAGGAGAAGCCGATGACCGAATCCGAGCGCTCCTCGCGCACGCTGTGGTCAGGGCGCTATGAAGCAGCTGTGGCTGACTCTGTGCGCCGCCTGAACGACTCGCTGCCTTTCGATAAGCGCCTGTACGCAAGCGATATTGCCTGTAGCATCGCCTATGCACAAGCGCTGCATAGAGCAGGCGTGCTGAGCGACTCTGAGCTTGCCGCTATCACCAGCGGCTTGGAGCAAGTGCGCGCTGAGTTCGACTCAGGCGCGTTCGCCTTCGCGCCGAGCGACGAAGACATTCATACAGCGGTCGAGCGCCGCTTAATCGAGTTGGTCGGCGCTGTGGGCGGCAAGCTGCACACAGGACGCAGCCGCAACGATCAAGTGGCGACCGATACGCGCCATTGGCAGGCGCAGACCATTAGCCGCATCCTGCGCTTGCTGACAGCATTGCAGCGCGCCTTGCTCGAACAGGCGAAACAACACGTCCAGACGCTGATGCCAGGCTACACGCACTTGCGCGCCGCGCAGCCGATCAGCGCTGCGCATTGGCTGCTCAGCTACTTTTGGATGCTCAGCCGCGACGTGCGCCGCTTCGAGCTGACTCGCGAGGCGACGCTGATCAGCCCGCTCGGCTCGAGTGCGTTGGCAGGCACGCCCTATCCGATTGATCGCCGCGCCTTAGCCGAGTCGCTCGGCTTTCTCGACGTCGCGCCTAACAGCCTTGACGCCGTCTCGGATCGCGATTTCGCGGTCGACTTCCTGTACGCCGCCGCGCTCTTGCTGACCCATTTGAGCCGCTTTGCCGAAGATGTGATTCTGTTCAGCGCGCCGCTGTTCGGCTTCATCAGCCTTGATGAGCGCTACACCACTGGCAGCAGTTTGATGCCGCAAAAACAGAATCCTGACGTGCTAGAACTGACGCGTGGCAAGGCAGGCAGGCTGATCGGGCGTCTCTCAGGGCTGCTCACAACGCTCAAGGGCTTGCCGACGGGCTATAATAAAGACCTGCAAGAGGACAAAGAGGCGCTCTTTGACGCCGCCGATACGCTTGAGACGCTCTTGCCTGCCCTGATCGGCACAGTTGAGACCATGCGCCTGCAGCCTGAGGCGATGCGAGCCGCGCTCGACGAATCCATGTTGGCGACCGACCTCGCCGATTATTTGGTGCAGCGCGGCGTGCCGTTCCGCGAGGCGCACGCGCTCGTCGGGGCAGCGGTGCGCGCAGCGCAAGCGCAAGGCGTGACGCTCTCTGCCTTGCCGCTGCCCGCCTACCAAGCGATCAGCACGCACTTCCAAGACGATCTGTACAGCGTCTTCGATTTTGAGGCCGCGATCGGCAAACGCAAGGCGCTCGGCGGCACAGCGCTAGAGGCAGTTCGCCAACAGATCGAGCGCGCCGAAGCCTTTCTGCAAGAGCGGGGCGCCTAGTGCGTACTCCTATGCGGCGCTACTTGATTTTGTAGACGGAGGTTAGACAAGGCTCGTTTTTGAGGCGGCACTTGCCGCGAGGAATCAAGCATGACAGCGCGAGTCACTTTTCCTGAGCTAGACGCGAGCGCCTTCCAACATCCACAAGATCGCGAGGCAACCGAGAACCTGAGGCGCATCATCGGCTTTGAGCGCGTGGTGGCAAAATTCATCGAGCTGCGCTACGAGCGCTTGTTATACCTGTTCAACGTCGGCAGCGCCGTGCGCGTGAGCGAGGATCAGTATCCGCGCTTGCACAACATGCTGCGCGAGGCCTGCGCCATCCTCGATATGCCACAGCCCGCCCTGTACGTCACACGCAATCCATTCGCCACTGCTTTCACCTTCGGTCATAACAAGCCATACGTGATGCTCTACAGCGGCTTGCTAGACTTCCTGAACGACGATGAAGTCTTAGCAGCAATCGGTCATGAGCTTGGGCACATCAAGTGCGGGCATGTCTTGTACAACACGATGGCGATCTTGATTCGCGACGTGATCGCTATCCTCAGCCAATTCGCGCTCGGCGTGGGGCGGCTTGTCGGCGCTAGTATTGAGGTCGGCCTGATGGAATGGCGGCGGCGCTCAGAGCTGAGCGCAGATCGCGCCGCGCTGCTAGTGGTGCAAGAGTCACGCACTGTTCTCTCGCTCCTAGCCAAGTTGGCAGGCGGCAGCAGCCGTCTGATGGACGAGCTGAACATTGACGCCTTCTTAGCGCAAGCGCGCGCCTTCCGCGAGGCAGGCGAGGGCGATAGCTTGGATAACTTCTATCGCGTTCTGGCGGACTTGGGCCAGGGCAACCACCCGTTCGCAGTAGAGCGCGCGCGCTTGCTGGACGAATGGGCGCGTAGCGATGCCTACACTGCACTCTTGCGCGGCGAGTACCCGCGCACAGCCAAACAGTTCAAGATCAAGGTCAACGCGCAGTGAGATAACGAGGTTGATCGAGCTTGAATTGGGAGAGGAGAGGCCTTGAAGGCTGTAGTCGTCCTTGAAGATGGCAGCGTGTACGAGGGCGAAGGCTTCGGCGCGGAGGGCGTTCAAGTCGGCGAGGTTGTCTTCAACACCTCGATGACCGGCTATCAGGAGCTGCTGACGGATCCCTCTTACCATCGGCAGATCGTGGTCTGCACTGTGCCGCACGTCGGCAATGTTGGCATCAACGACGAAGACAGCGAGTCGGCGCGCGTGTGGGTAGCGGGTTTCGTGGTGCGGGCGCTCAGTCCGATTGTCAGCAATTGGCGCGCCAAGCGGTCGCTGGATGATTACTTGCGCGCGCAGGGCGTGATTGGCATCAGCGGCGTGGAGACGCGCTCGCTGGTGCGGCGCTTGCGCACACGGGGCGTGATGCGCGGCGCGATTACGCACGGCCCCGCCGCTGAAGATAGCGCGGCGCTGGTCGAACAAGCGCGCGCGTGGCAGGGCATGGAGAACCTCGATCTGACAGGCGAGGTGACCTGCAGCGCGCCATACGTCTGGGAAGAGTCAGTTGATCCGCAGTGGTATGTTGGCATGGCGCCGCCGAGCGCGCCGCGCGGTCACATCGTTGCCTATGACTTCGGCATTAAGCACAATCAGCTGCGCTTGTTCACAGCGCGCGGCTTTCGCGTGACAGTTGTGCCGGCGCACACGCCCGCCGAGCAAGTCCTCGCCATGCAGCCTGATGGCGTCTTTCTCTCAAATGGGCCGGGCGACCCTGCTGCTGTCACTTATGCTATCGAGAACACGCGCGCCTTGTTAGGTCGCGTGCCGATCTTCGGCATCTGCCTAGGGCATCAAATTCTGGCGCTGGCGCTCGGCGGTAGCACGCACAAAATGCTCTTCGGGCATCGCGGCGGCAACCAACCAACTGTCGATCTGAACGGCGCAGTGAGCATCACAGTTCACAATCATGGCTTCGCGGTCAGCGCGGGCGGCCTGCCTGAGGACGTGGAAGTGACACACGTGAACTTAAACGACTCCTGCATCGAAGGCTTGCGCTGCAAGCGCCTGCGCGCGTTCAGCGTGCAGTATCACCCTGAGGCGGCGCCCGGCCCGCACGATGCGCTCGGCCTGTTCGATGAGTTCGCCGCTTTGATCAGCCGCACGCCGCAATCGTGAGCTGTTATGCGCGATCCTGCGCGCCCTGATCTGCGCATCCTCGCTCTAGCCGATTCAGGCTTGCTGCCTGAGGAAGTGCACAAGCCGTCCGACGATTGGCGCGTCTCGCGCGCGGCGCCGTCGCGCATACTGTCCGCAAGCGCCCGAAAGCCGATGCCGATCCGAAGTTGGCCTTCATGCTGGAGCGCCTTGAGGCATATTACAGCGCGCTCTAAATCGGCGCTTTAAATCGGCGTCGGAGTCTCGCTTGGCGTGACGGTCGGGCTGGGCGTCGGCGTCTCGCTCGGCGTCGGCGTGTTGGTCGGCGGGCGAGTGAAGGTTGGCGTCGGCGTGCGCGAGGGCGGGCGCGTGTTGGTCGGGCGTGGCGTCAGCGAAGGGCGGCGCGTGTTAGCAGGGCGCGGCGTGACGGTCGGCTCAGGCGTCCAAGTTGGAGGTAGGATGAACACTGGCAGGGGCGTTGGACTCGGCACGGTCGGTCGCGGCGTGCGCGTGAAGGTCGCTGTTGGCGTGGCAGAAGGCGGCACAAGCGCTGGCAAAATTGCTGAGCCCGCCAAAAAGACGATCAC
>JAGHYP010000129.1 GCA_017743585.1 Chloroflexota bacterium | reverse complement strand
TGAGCCCGACAGCCAGCTGACGGAACAGATTGTCTAGGATCTCAGGCGGAATTGAGTCGAAAGGTGTGTTTGGCTCGTAAGTATGCCCTTTCTCGTCGGCTAACAGCGCGTGACGCGACGTGCGAATTTGCACGTGCCACTTCCCGTTGCGCTTGAAATAGTGGTCATGACCGATGCTGTTTGAATCGGCGATATTTTCAGGCCTCTCTGCGTACAGGATGTGCCAGTTGCCCTGATCATCGATCCCGGCTTTCCCCCACATGCCCGGCGGCACTTGGATTGCACGTCCCCACTTGATAGCCATACATCAACTCCTGCTCAAATTAAGGCCGCAGGGCAGCCCGCACGCTGCTCTGCAGCCACTCAATCTCGAGCAGCCGACGCAGCAGATTGTCAAGATGCTCAGCGCATTCCTCTGAGGCGCAATCCTGCTTTTCAGCGGAAGCCTCAGCCGATGCCTGTGTGTACCACTTGCCGCTGCGCTGCTGGTAGTAGCTATGCACTGCGCCGTCTCTGCCGTGAACGCCATCTTCATCCGAAGATAGGACAATGTGCCAATCGCCTTCGCTATCGCGCCCTGCCCTAGCCCATGTGTTAGGCGATACTTTGCGCGCGTGGAACCACTGCATAGCTCAAGGACCTCTCTGCGGATACCTTGAGCCTATTCAATCACACTTTTACGGAAATGTGTGTGACGCGTTTTGTCACAATTTCAATCGGCTGCTTCGGCGCTCTGCAGGCGCTCGGCGATGATCTCTGCCACATCCTTGATCTGCATGTTGCCGCCCAGCTTGCTATGCGCATCGCTGAACATGCGCATGCAGAACGGGCAACCGACCGCCAGTAACTCCGCGCCTGTCGCCTGCGCCTCTTGATAGCGCGTCACGTTCACGCGCGCTGTGCCATGCTCTTCTTCTTTCCAAAACTGCGCGCCGCCCGCGCCGCAGCAGAACGACTGCCTGCCGTGCCGCGCCATCTCCACCAAATTGACGCCCCCGCCTCGCCGCAGCGCCTGCCGCGGCGCTTCAATTACGCCGTTTTGGCGCCCAAGATAGCACGGATCGTGGAAGGTCACATTCGGCCGCTGAGCGGGATGCGCGCTGGCAGGCAGTCTGCCTGCTGCGATCAGCTCTTCAATCAGCTCTGTGTGATGGATCACCCTATAGTTGCCGCCGAACTGATGGTATTCCTTGCCCAAATTGTGCAAGCAATGCGGGCAAGTGGTGACGATGCGCTTCGGCTTGAGGGCGTTCAGCGTCTCGACGTTCGCCTTTGCCATCTCAGCGTACAGGAACTCGTTGCCCGCGCGCCGCGCCGTATCGCCCGTACACGATTCCTGGTCTCCTAGCACTGCAAAATTAACGCCTGCCATGCGCAAAATCCGCACAAAGGCGCGCGCTACCTGCTGCGCACGCGGCTCAAAGCTGGCGGCGCAGCCGACCCAATACAGAATTTCGAAGTCAGGATTGCTCTGGACGGTCGGCACATCCAGACCTTCTGCCCATTTCAGGCGACTCTCGCTGATTTGCCACGGATTGCCTTGCCGCTCCATGCCGTTGAACGCGCCTTTCAGCTCGGCGGGGAAGCTCGCCCGCACCAAGACCTGGTCGCGGCGTATGTAGAGGATGTCCAGCATCGGCTCGTTGCCAACGGGACAGATATCCACGCACGCGCCGCACGCTGTACACGCCCACAGCGCCGATTCGCTGAGCGCCGTGCCAAGCAATGGCGCTTCCGACTCGGCGCCGTTGGCGAGCGCCGCCATGCGCTCCTTGATCAGGAAGCGCTTGTTGATCTCATAAGCGGAAGGCGAGAGTTCTTTGCCCGTCACATACGCCGGGCAGACATCCTGGCAGCGATTGCACATGATGCAGGCGAAGGCGTCCATCAAGTGCGTCTGCGGCAGGTGCTCCAATTTGCCTACTCCGAATTGCTCGCGCGATTCGTCTTCGAAGTCCTCAGGCGCTAATTCGCCGAGGGAGGTGCGTGGCGGCTTGGTCAAGTAGTTCAGCGGCGCCATGAACAGGTGCGCGTGCTTGCTGTACGGGAAATACGGCAAGAAGAGCAAAATGCCGCCGAGCGCGATCCACCAGAAGGCGTGATCGAGGAACAGCAGGGCGTCAGCGCTCATGCCCGACCATATGCCTGCCACTGCGCTGGCGAACGGCTGCGGCTGCACGCCCTCGCCTCTCGCGATCTGCACCGATTGTCCTAGAAAGCGCGCGCCGACGTGCGCTAGGATGAAGATGCCGACGATCAGCGAGTCGCGCTGGATGTGGCCCTTTGCCACGTTCGGATGCACGATCACGTTCGAGCGAAATGTGAGCGCCTTATCGCCGAAGATGAAGCGCCGCAATAAGAAATACGTCACGCCGGTCAACACGGCAACGCTCAGCACGTCGCCTAGCAGACGATAGCTCGCCGCCAGCAGACCTTCCTTGCCCAAAAACTTGAAGCCTGCCAGAAAGCCTTCCAGCACATCGCCGAAGTTGACCAAGAAATAGAACGTGAAGCCCCAAACCACGCCGAGGTGCAGCACACTGACCAGACGGCGCGTCTTGAGCGTCGTCTGTTGCAAGAGGTAGATGCGCAATGCCCGCAAGGCGCGCTGCGGCAAGCGCTCCAAATACAGCTTACCGCTGCCGCGCCGCACCACGAGCCACATGTGGCGAAAGCCGCGCGCAGCGACGGCAAGCGACGCCGCTGCTAACAAGATGAAAGCGATCTTTTCAGCAGTGCTGAGCATGGATTGCATCCTCAAAAATGTCTTCCGAATGTTGCCTAGTTTAGCCCATTCCGCCCGATTGCGGTAGCGCGCTGCTGCAAGCGCATCTCAAGCATAAGCGGACTTCATCGTTCCCTTAACTTGTGCAAAAAATCACGTTTTATGCTCGTGAAACTTCGCTTTAAGCCGCACGCCTTGTGCAGCCGTTGAGTCGCCTTTACCATTGCGCTTGAATGAGAAGCAAGGCGGTTGAAGACCGCATAGTTGAAGGAGCTAACCATGCCCACACTACGTCGTTTTATCGTGCTCGCGCTGTTGGCAGCGCTGATCTCAGCAGGCGCAAACGCGGCCGCCGCGCAAGGGCGCCAAATCGTGAACATCTACTCATCGCGTCACTACGGCGCCATGGAGCAGATGTTCGTCAAGTTCACCCAAGAGACAGGCATCGAGGTGCGGCTCTCGCAGGGCTCGCCACAAGCGTTGCTCACGCGCTTGGAGCAGGAAGGCGCCCAAACGCCTGCCGATGTCTTCTTCTCGGTTGATACTGGCTCGCTCGTGCTTGCCGCTGAGCGCGGTCTGTTCCAGCCGATTGACTCTGAGGTGCTGCGCGCTAACGTGCCTGAAGCGCTGCGCGACCCTGAGAATCGCTGGTTCGGCTTGAGCCAACGCCTGCGCACCATCGTTTACAATCCTGACAAAGTCGATCCGAGCGAACTCTCAACTTACGAGGCGCTCGCCGATCCGAAGTGGAACGGACGGCTGTGCTTGCGTCCTGCCACGCACGTCTACACCATCTCGCTCGTCGCCAGCATGATCGCGGCGCTGGGCGAGGAGAAGACGGAAGAAGTGGTGAAAGGTTGGGTCGCCAACAAGCCGCAGTTGATTGACAGCGATACGCGCATTCTGGAGACGATCGCCGCCGGCGGCTGCGATGTCGGCATCACCAATCACTACTACGTGGGACGCTTGTACGCGCAAAATCCTGACATCAAGGTCAAGATTTTCTGGGCTAACCAAGAAGATCGCGGCGTTCATCGCAATGTGGCAGGCGCCGGCGTGACGGCGAACGCGGTCAATCGCGAGAACGCTATCAAGCTCTTAGAGTGGCTCAGCGACGCTGAGAAGGGTCAGGCAGGCGATGAGACGGGCTTGCCGGGCGGCAACTACGAATATCCTGTCAACGTGCGCGCCCGCTTGAATCCGATCATCGAGGCGTTCGGCACACCGAAGATTGACGCGCTGCCCTTGAGCGAGCTTGGCAAGTATCAAAAGGCGGCGATTGACCTGCTCGGACGCGCAGGCTACTGAGCCGACGCCTTTTCCCATCTGAATCCATAAGCCACCGATGGATGAGTCCACCCGCTCATCCATCGGGCTTGCCAGTTTTTGAGGAGAGACTTTGGGGCACAATACCCTGATACAACCTGCACAAGCCAAACCAATCGCGCTGCGCCGCACAGAGCGCCGACTGCGCGGTCGTTTGCTCCTGCCGCTGATCGTGGCAGGCTTGGTCGTCTTGCCGATCTTGAATCTGCTCTCAACGCTGCTGAGTCCGTCGTTTGAGATGTGGCAGCGGCTGTGGGAGACTATCTTGCCGCGCATGTTGGGCAACACGCTGCTGCTCCTGAGCGGCGTTGGCGCGCTAACTCTGATCATCGGCACGGGCATGGCGTGGCTAGTGACCGCTTACCAGTTTCCGTTGCGCGCGCTGTTCGAGCGAGCGCTTCTGTTGCCATTAGCAGTGCCTTCCTTCGTGATGGGCTTCGTCTACATGGCGACCTTCGACTTCGCAGGTCCTGTTCAAACGACGTTACGGGCATGGTTTGGGCAGAGCTTCCGTCCGCCGGACATCCGCAGCGGCTGGGGCGCGATCTTGGTGATGAGCTTGGTGTTGTATCCTTATGTGTATCTGTTGGCGCGGGCAGCTTTCCGCGAGCAAGCGGCGGCGACCTATGAAGCGGCGCGTGTGATGGGCTACACGCGCATGCAGACCTTTTTCCGTCTGATCGTGCCTTTAGCGCGTCCGTCGCTGGTAGCAGGCATGGCGCTCGCCATGATGGAAGCTATGACGGACTTCGCCACAGTGCGCTTCTTCAACTTTCCGACGGTCAGCGAAGGCATTGTGCGCTTGTGGGAAGGTCGCATGGATCGCGCAGGCGCAATCGAGCTATCGCTGCTGCTGCTCGGCGTGGCGCTCTGTCTGATCCTGCTGGAGCGGACGCTGCGCGGCAAGGCGCGCTACCACCAAAGTGGCGGCGCCAGCAAACGTCCGCCGCGCGCCCCGTTGCGCGGCGCGGCGGCAGCTCTGGCGATTGGCGCGAACGTCGCGCTGCTGGGCGCAGCTTTCGTTTTGCCCGTCGGGCAGCTGATCGCGTGGGCGCTCAGCTATGTGCAGAACAGCTCAGGCGCCTGGCGCGCCGTCTTCGCGCAATATGCGCTGAACACATTCGGTCTGGCAGCTCTGGCGGCGACCGTCACGGTCTTTTTGGCGCTGCTGATCGCGAACGGCGTGCGCTTGCGCGGCGGGCGCGCGGCGCGGATCGTGGCGCGGCTCGCCACGCTTGGCTACGCATTGCCAGGCGCTGTGATCGCGGCAGGTGTGCTGCTCACGCTCGCACCAGTTGACCGCGCGATCAACAACATCGCTCAGCAGATGAATTGGAGCGCGCCGGGCTTGATCTTGACAGGCACAATCGGCGGCTTGATGTACGCTTACGTTGTGCGCTTTATCTCAGTCGCCTTCAGCAGCGTCGAGGCGAGCCTCGAGAAAGTCAAGCCGAGCATGGAGCAGGTGGCGCGGACAATGGGCGCCACTCCGTTGCGCGTGTTGTGGCGCATTCACTTGCCGCTGGTCAGTCAGGGCATGGTGGCAGCGGCGATTTTAGTCTTCGTGGACGTGATGAAGGAGCTGCCAGCGACGGTCATGTTGCGTCCGCTCGGCATGGATACTTTGGCGATCTGGACGTATATGGCGGCGGCTGAGTCGTTTTGGGAAGAGGCGAGCCTGCCTGCGCTGACCATTTTGGCGGTCGGCTTAGTTCCTGTCTGGTTTTTGATGCGCGTCGGCAATCGCGCGGAGCAGTGAGCGTGCGAGGGGGACTGTGACCTGTGAGCGTTTGATTGAGCTACGGCGCGTCAGCAAAGCCTTTGGCGCGACGCGCGCTGTGGATGATATCTCGCTGAGCGTGGAACGTGGCACGATTCAAGTGCTGCTAGGCGCCAGCGGCTGTGGCAAGACGACCTTGCTGCGCCTGATAGCAGGCTTGGAGAAGCCCGATAGCGGCGAGATTTGGCTGAATGGCGAGCGCGTAGCAGGTCAGGGCGCGTGGCTGCCGCCAGAAGCACGGCGCATCGGCATGGTCTTTCAAGATTACGCGCTCTTTCCACACATGACCGTGCGCCAAAACGTGCTGTTCGGCTTGACGTCGCTGAACGGCAAGCTCAGCCAAGCGGAGCGCGCGCAACGGGTGCAGCAGATGCTCGATCTGGTCGGCTTGGCGCATCGCTCTAATTGTTTTCCGCACCAACTGAGCGGCGGCGAGCAGCAGCGCGTGGCGCTTGCGCGCGCGCTTGCGCCAAAGCCATCGGTTGTGCTGCTGGATGAGCCGTTCAGCAATCTGGATGCAGCGTTGCGGCGCGCCATGCGCGAGGAAGTGCGCCAAATCTTGCGCCTTGCGAAGGCTACGGCGATCTTCGTCACACACGATCAGGAAGAAGCGCTCAGCCTTGCCGATACAGTCGTGATCATGCGCGAAGGCAAAGTTGAGCAAGTTGGCGCGCCGCAAGAAGTGTATCTGCGCCCTGTCAATCGCGAGGTCGCCGCCTTCTTGGGCGAGGCAAATTTCATCGAAGGCGTTGCGCAGGGCGAGGTGGCACAGTGCGCGCTCGGCAAGTTGCCATTGGCAGTCCCGATGCACGGCAAGGTCTCGCTGATGATCCGTCCTGAAGCGCTGTGCTTGACGGCAAGTCAGGACGGCAACGCTGAGGTGGTCGCCATTCGCTTCTTCGGCCACGATCAGCTGCTGCGCCTGCGCCTGACCGATGGCACTCTGCTAGACGTGCGCACGTGGAGCAACGCTGAGCTAGCGCTTGGCGAGCGCGTAGCAGTCAGCGTGCGCGGCAGCGTGATGGCTTACCAGAGCTGAGCAGCTGCGTCATCGCGCAATTCTTGGGCTCTCGGACGCGGATTGTTAAAATTCTGCGCAACTGCGTCGCCTTGTGCCATTTTCGGAACGCATAAGGCCAGCTTTCCACGCTCTAGCACAAGCGAGGAGAGCCGTTGTGAGTTCTGAGTCGGCAGTCCGCGCGCCGCGCCGCACGATTGTGATCGGCGTGGCAGGCGGCAGCGGTTCAGGCAAGACGACTGTTGCGCAGCGCTTGCTGCACGCCATTGGCGAGCAGCACATCACCTACCTGCCGCATGACGCCTATTACCGCGATCTGGATGATATCCCGCGCATCGGCGGCGAGATCGTCAACTTCGATCATCCCGACGCGCTGGAGACGAGCTTGTTGATCCGTCATCTGGCGCAGCTGCGGCGCGGCGAGCCGGTTCAAGTGCCAATCTACGATTTCAGCACGCACAGCCGCAGCGCGCAGACTCGTACAGTCTATCCTGCGCCGATCATCTTGGTGGAAGGCATTCTGATCTTCGCCGACCCCGAGCTGCGCAAGCAATTCGATCTGCGCCTCTTCGTGGACACCGACGCCGATATCCGCTTCATCCGTCGTTTAGAGCGCGACGTGAACGAGCGCGGACGCACAGTCGAGTCCGTCATCCATCAGTACCTTGAGTCTGTGCGCCCGATGCACTTTGAGTTCGTCGAGCCAAGCAAGCGCTACGCCGACCTGATCATCCCCGAAGGCGGCTACAAC
>JAGHYP010000128.1 GCA_017743585.1 Chloroflexota bacterium | reverse complement strand
TTGCCGTGCTGATCAAGCTCAAAATGCGCTGCTCGTCCAGATGCGCAGGTAACGGAAGCTGCACAAGGATGCCGTGAACATCCGCGCGCGCGTTCAGCGTCTCGATCAGCGCTTCCAACTCAGCCTGCGCGATGTGCGCAGGCAGCTCGTAGCAAAACGACTCAATGCCGACCTCGGCGCAGGCCTTGCGCTTCATGCGCACATAAGTTTGCGAGGCAGGATTCTCGCCGACCAAGATGGCTGCCAAGCCGCAACGCACGCCGCGCTCAGCCAGCGCCGCTACGCGCGCCGCCACTTGCGCCCGAATCTGCGCCGCCACCGCCTTGCCATCAATCAGAGTCGCCGAGTGTTCAAGGCCCATCGGCAATTTCCCGCTTTAGCGCTTGTAGTCTAGAGTCTAGCGCGCGCGGCGCGCTCTACCACAGCAGGCGCTTTGCCCAGCGCGCTGCATTGACGAATTTCACAAAAAGTCCAGCCTTTTCTAAGGACTGCTAGCTTGCGATTAGCAGTTGAATTGATTAAACTCCGCCATAGCGGGGCATTCTAAGCGGAGTTCCACATGCCACACAAAATCCAATGGCTCGTCCCGGATCGCGTCATCATTGCCCAGATCAGCGGCGATATCGCCATAGAAGAAGTCACTGAGATCAATCGCGAGTTCACTGCGCTGCTGGACGCAGGGCGCGCGCCTATCTACATCATCAATGACCTAAGGCATCTCGGCAAATTTCCTTTCGACTTGATCGGCGTGCGGCGCGCTACAACTTTCTTCCGACACCCAAAGCTCGGCTTGATCGTAGCCTATGGCGCAATGCGCCCTGCCAGCGTCTTCTCACAGGTGCTCACGCAGATCGCGGGCGTCAAACTGCGCTTCGCGCGCAATCACGACGAAGCGGTGCAGCTGCTGATGGCGGAAGATGCTGAGATCAAGGCGCTGATCGAGGCAGGCGACCTGCCGATAGCGCCCTGAACGCGGTTGAATCGAAACGCACAGCGCGCGCTTGATGCTAGGGGACGCCAAGAGAGGCTAAAGATCGAGGCGCTGATCGAGAAGGGCGAGCTGCCATGATGCCTCTCGCCGCTGGTGTGTAGGCAGGCAGGCTTGCATCAGCTGCGCCGCGCTAGTACGTGGCACGCTTCTTCGTATCGCCCATCACTTTTCTGCCATTCGGGACGCATTTCTCAGTGAACTCAGCGAAGTCGCTTGGGCCTAAATCCGTGCCGATCACCACGTTGCGCCCGATGGTGAAGCCCGCGGGGATATGCGCGCCCTTGCCGATGACCGTGATGCCCAAGTCGCTCGACTCAACAATCTTGCCGATCCGCGCGTCGTGCCCGACCACCACTTGTTTATCGATCACGCTGCGCTCGACCACTGCGCCTGCTTCGATGTACGTATCGGTCAGGATGATCGACTCGCGAATGACCGCGTTCGGGCCGACGTACACGCCCGGCGAAAGCACTGAGCGCTCGACGACTGCGCCTTCGCAAATGACCGAGCCATCTGTGATCAGGCTATCGCGCACGGTCGCGCCGCTCTCGATCATGACCGGGGGGCGCTCTTCGCTGCGCGTGTGAATGACCCACGAGCGGTCGTTCAAATTGAGCGACGGCGGGCGATTCAGCAAGTCCATGTGCGCTTCCCAGTAGGCGTCAATCGTCCCGACGTCCACCCAATAGCCCTCGTACGGATAAGCGTAGACCTTCAGGCCCTCGGCGACCATGCGCGGAATGATATCCTTGCCGAAGTCATGGCTCGAGGAAGCGCGCGCCGCATCTTCGATCAGCAAGCGCTCTAGCAGCTCTGTGCGGAAGACGTACACGCCCATGCTGGCGAGATTGCCGGGCGGATTGGCAGGCTTCTCTACAAAATCCTTCACCCGATACTGTGAATCGGTCTCTAGGATGCCATAGCGGCTGGCTTCATCCATCGGCACGCGAACAGTGCAAATGGTCGCATCCGCGCCTTTGTTGGCGTGGAAGGTCAGAAGTGTGTAGTAATCCATCTGATAGACATGATCGCCTGAGAGGATGAGAATATTCTCGGGTTGGCGGCGGCACACAAAATTCAGGTTCTGGTAGACGGCATCAGCCGTGCCGACGTACCAATCGGTATCTTTGCGCCCTTTGTAAGGCTGCAACAAATGCACCCCGCCCGTGAAACTGCGATCCAAATCCCAAGGTTGCCCGCGCCCGATGTGATCTATCAAGCTGTGGGGGCGATATTGCGTCAGGATCAGCACGTCGAAGATGTTGGAATTGACGCAGTTGCTGAGCGTGAAATCAATGATGCGATACTTGCCTGCAAAAGGCACAGCAGGCTTAGCGCGCTTGGCGGTCAAGACGCTCAGGCGCGTGCCTTCGCCACCTGCGAGGATAACGGCGCGTGTTCGCATGGCAGAACTCCCAGTAGACGCTTGTATTTTCGTCCGCTTTCATTGTAGTGCAAAGTGCCGAAGGTAGCCAAGCGCCTTGATCGGATACCTGCACAAAATAGCCTGTGTTGTCATACACGAGAGCGCGCTACAATCCTGCGCCGAGCACAACGCACCCTTCCCTTTGCGCTATGTCGATTCGTTGCGCGAGCATTAGAAACGTTTTGGTCGCATCATAGAATGGAAGTTACCTTGTCAAGCGCGCAGGCTGCGCACGCGCTGATAGGGAGCTTGTCAGGAATCGATCCAACTCATGACTTAGAAAGGCTGCGTTGATGAAGCGAATTTTGGTCGTAGATGATGAAGTTGGCGCGCTAGCGTTGATCGGCATCATGCTCGACCGCGGCGGCTTCGAGGTGGTGAAAGCGCAAAATGCCGCGCAAGCGCTGGACGTGCTTGAGCGCGAGACGCCAGACCTGATCATCCTAGATATCATGATGCCCGGCACGGACGGCATCGAGCTGTGTAGCATCATTCGCGGCATGCCGCGCTTCGCCGAGACTCCAATTCTGATCCTTTCCGCGCGCAGCGATTCCGACAGCGTGATTCGCAGCATGGAAGCAGGTGCAACTGGCTACTTGCCCAAGCCGATCCTACACCACGACTTGGTCTCGAAGGTGCGCAGCATGCTGAACCTCAGCGCCGTTGAGCGCTGATCGCCATTCCAAACAGACTGCGCTTTGAGCAAACTGCCTCACTCAATCACTTCGATGTAATTCATGGTCGCCTTGCTCAGGTCGCTGTACAGGCCGCGCAGTTCAGGTTCGGCGATGTGCGCAGCGAGATAGTACATCACTTCATCGGCGACCGCGCGGTACTCCTGCCGCGTCACCTTGCGCTTCAGGCGAATCGGGCGACTGTAGTTGATGGTGACGTGCGTGCGGCGCAGGCGCAATAGGTTGCGGCGAAAGTGCTGCGTGCCACTGATGCCTGCCACCACCATCTGCGCATTGGTCTTAGCAGCCAGCATGACAAAACCTTCTTTCGGCTCGCTGAGCGCTTTACAGCGATGCCCTTCTGGCGCGATCAAGAGGATATCATTGGTGTGCTCCAGCACGTAGAGCGCGCGGCGCATTGCTTGTAAATCCATCTCGCCGCGCTTGATAGGAATCGCTTGCCAGAAGTGAATCATCCACGCCGTCAACGGATTGTGCAGCAGCTCTTCCTTGCCGATAGGCGTCGGGTCGCGAAAGGTGATCATGCCGCCGACCAGCGGCGGATCGAGTTGCGAGAGATGGTTGAAGAGCAAAATCGTCGGCCCTTGGCGCGGCACGTTCTGGATGCCGTGGTACGTCACTTTGACTGTGGTGCGCCAGAGCAGCGCCGCGCCGAGCATCCGCATGAAGCGGCGCGCTAAGCGCGTGCGGGGCGAGTTATCGCCTGTCAGCTGAATCGGCGCCACGCGCTGCGGCACTCTCACCTGTTCGCTCATCGCCTCTCACTCCCTGTCGCGCTCGCGCAAGTGCGGGTAGAGCAGCACTTCGCGAATGCTGTGCCGATCGGTCATCAGCATGACAAGCCGATCAACGCCGAGGCCAACGCCGCCGCTCGGCGGCATTCCATAGCGCATGGCGCGCAGATAATCCTCGTCCAACGGCGTTTCGTCGTCATCGCCCGCGCGGAAAAGCCGCGCCATCTCCAGGAAGCGCTGCTCTTGATCAAGCGGATCGTTGAGTTCAGTGAAAGCGTTGCCAAATTCCATGCCTGCGATGTAGAACTCAAAACGCTGCACATGGAACGGGTCGCCCGGCACGCCTTTGGCAAACGGCGAGATGTCGCGCGGGTAATCCAGCACGAAGGTCGGCTGGATCAAGGTCGGCTCGACAAAATCGCCCATCAATTGTTCCACGTATTTTCCCCACGGCAAGTTTGGACGAGTCGGGATGTTCCTGGCGACTAGCGCCGCGTGCAACGCCTCGGCTGTCGGATACGCCATATAGTCAATGCCGCATGCTTCACGGATCGCCTCGCGCAGCGTGATGCGCCGCCAAGGCGGCGCCAGCTCGATCAGGTGGCCATTGTAGGTCACTCGTGTGGTGCCATGCACCTGTTGCGCCACGTAAGCGACCAAGCGCTCGGTCAGCTCCATGCCGCCGTTGTAGTCAATGTACGCTTTGTAGAATTCCAGCATGGTGAACTCAGGATTGTGCTTGAAGCTGACGCCTTCGTTGCGGAAATCGCGCCCGATCTCGTAGACAGCGTCGTACATGCCGACCAGCAAGCGCTTCAGATACAGCTCGAAGCTGATGCGCAGATACAAATCCTGCTTGAGCTGATTGTGATGCGTGATGAACGGTCGCGCGGCCGCGCCGCCGTAGACCGTTTGCAAGATCGGCGTCTCCACTTCAAGGAAGCCTTCGCTATCTAAAAAGCGGCGCACGGCGCTGATGGTCTGCGCGCGCTTGCGGAAGACCTCGCGCACCTCAGCGTTCACAGCCAGATCGGCGTAGCGCTGACGGTAGCGCTCTTCCACATCAGTGAAGCCGCCGTACGTGATGATCTTGCCGTCCACCTCTTGCTCTTTGACCACAGGCAGCGGGCTGAGCGCCTTAGCTAGCACGCGCAAAGCGCGCACATCCACGCTGATCTCGCCAGTGCGCGTGCGCATCATCGTGCCATCTGCCTGCACAAAATCGAACAGGTCGAGATCGCGCTTGAACAGCTCGTAGGTCGCCTCGCCGACGTTATCTTGACGGATGAAGAGCTGCACTTTGCCCGTGCCATCTTCCACGTGCGCAAAAGAGACCTTGCCGCTGCTGCGAATGGAGCGCAATCTGCCGCATACAGCGACTTCAATCGGCTGCGCGGCGCTGCCACGCGCTTCCTGCTCTAGGAAAGCGCTCACCGCCTGCGCAATCGTATGCGTGCGACGGACGCTGCTGGGGAAAGGATCGATGCCGCGCTCGCGCAGGCGCTGCAATTTCTCGAGGCGCTTCGCCTCTAGCTTGTTCGGTTGCCACGTCATGATCCAGCTCTCAGGGAATCAGGAAAAAACGTAGCCGCTTGGCTTGAGATTATACACTTTCCCTCGTCTAGGGCAGCATTTGCGCTATAATTTTGCCCCGCGCACATCTTTTCCCCCAGCATACGGAGTTTTTTGGGCAATGCAGACCGATTTACGCGGACGCGACCTGATCACTGAGCAGGAATGGACGCTTGAAGAGCTGGAGACCGTCTTCGACGTGGCATGGGACTTGAAGCGGCGGCGCGCGCTGGGCGAGCCGCACGCCTTGCTGCGCGATAAGGTGCTGGCGATGCTCTTCTTCTTCACCAGCACGCGCACGCGCACCAGCTTTGAAGCGGGCATAGCACAGCTCGGCGGGCATGCGATGTTCATTGATAGCCAAACAACCCAGATCGCGCACGGCGATACTGCCAAGGAGATCGGCGAGATCGTCGGGCGCTACGCAGATGGGATTGCTATTCGCCAGTGCGATTGGAACTTCGGCAACCGATACATTCGCGAGGTCGCCAAGTACAGCCGCGTGCCCGTCTTGAACATGCAGTGCGATATCTATCACCCGTTCCAAGTCCTCGCTGACGCCATGACGCTGATGGAGCGCTTCGGGCGCAACCTCAAGGGGCGCAAGATCGCGGTCAGCTGGGCATATGCTGCCAGCTACCAGAAGCCGATCAGCGTGCCGCAGAGCCTGATCCTGCTCATGACGCGCTTGGGCATGAACGTGGTGCTGGCGCATCCGCCTGAGTACAATCTAATGCCGGAGATCGTGGAACAAGCGCGCGAGAATGCGCGCAAAAGCGGCGGCAGCCTTGAGATCGTGCACGAGATGGACGAAGCCTTCAAAGATGCCGACGCCGTCTATCCGAAATCTTGGGGCGCGCTGCTGACCACGACCGATAGCGCCGAATCGGCGCGCATCAGCAGACAATACACGGATTGGATCTGCGATGCGCGGCGCATGGCGCTGGCTGAGGAACATGCTGTGTACATGCACTGCCTGCCCGCCGATCGCGGCCTAGAGGTGACCGATGAGGTAATTGACGGCCCGCAGAGCGTCGTCTACGATGAGGCGGAAAATCGGCTGCACGTGCAAAAGGCGGTCATGGCGCTGACCATGCGCAGCTGAGCGTGTACGGGTGCGTTTGCCGCGCGCCTCTCGCGCAAGGCATGTTATAATGTGCGTTATAACGTTAAAACAGGTCGCACGGGCGCTGCCAAACACTGGGAGTGACGAGCGATGACGTGGCTACTTGTCGAAGATGATCCAGACATTCGGAATTTTGTCCAGATGGTGATGACAGTCTGGGGCGAGACGCCCTTGCCCTTTCCCGATGGGCGCGCGGCTTGGGCATGGCTGGATAGCGTGGAGAACGGCAGCTATCAGGGCGAGCTGCCCGAGCTTGCCTTGGTGGATATTCGCATGCCCGGTTACCCAGGCGACGAGATCGCGGCGCGCATTCGCCGGACCGAGCCGCTCAAACACATTCCGATCATCTTGATGACAGCCTTCACGCTCACCGAGAGCGAGGTGGCAGAAATGCAGAGGCGCACAGGCTTCGATTATCTGATCCACAAGCCGCTGCCCGAGCTTGACCATCTGCAGCAATTGCTCTACAGCGTGCGCGACCGACGTAGAGCGCAGAATAGCGCTGCCTTGGTCGGGTCGGCGCAGCCCTCTGAGCCTGCCGAGCCCGATCAGCCGACGCCGATCAAGGTCTAAGGTCACAGCCGAGCGCGAAACAGGTGCGCACAGCCCGCTGCGCGGTCCGCCTGAGCACGAGACAAGTTCACGAGACAAGTTGTAGCCATGCCTGCCTCTGAATCGCCTTCTGTCAGCGCTCGTGAAGCGACCGTCTGGCACTTGCTGCGCTTTGTGGACGACCTTGGCAGGACGAGCGAAAGCTTCTTCAAGCGCCTCTATCAAGGCTTGCGCTGCAAGCCGCTACAGCGCCCGTCTGAACCTGATCAAAATAACGCGCTGCGCCGAGCCAACCAAGAGCTGACTGCTCGCCTGCGCGAACTTCAGACGCTTGCCGCGCGCATGGAAGCTGTCCTTGCGCGCCTTGAAGAGGGCGTGATCATGCAATCGCCTGAAGGGCGCGTCGTGCTGATCAACAACGCTGCGCTGCGCTTGATCGGCAGCATGCGCCTATTCTGGGAGAGCGAGTTGGGCAGGCTCTTCAAACAGGCGCACGATCAGCCTGCCAGCGGCGCTGAGCTAGAGCCAGTTGGCAAGCCACTGCGCGTGCAGATCAACAATCGCGTGCTAGGC
>JAGHYP010000127.1 GCA_017743585.1 Chloroflexota bacterium | reverse complement strand
CTGTTGCTGCTCGGAGTGCCGGGCACTGCCAAAACATGGCTGGCTGAGCATCTGGCGGCTGCCATCTCAGGCGATTCAACCTTGCTGATTCAAGGCACGGCAGGCACGTCTGAAGAGACGATCCGCTACGGCTGGAATTACGCGCGCCTTCTGGCGGAAGGCCCGTCCATGGCAGCGCTGGTGCCGAGTCCGCTGATGCGCGCCATGGCGGAAGGCAAGATCGCGCGCGTGGAAGAGCTGACGCGCATTCCATCCGATGTGCAGGACTCGCTGATCACGATCCTCTCCGAGAAGACCTTGCCGATCCCAGAGCTGAACGCCGAAGTGCAAGCGCTCAAAGGCTTCAACATGATCGCCACTGCCAACGACCGCGATCGCGGCGTGAACGAGCTCTCAGCCGCGCTGAAGCGCCGCTTCAACACGGTCGTGCTGCCGTTGCCCGCTACCGAAGCCGAAGAAGTTGAGATCGTGCGCACGCGCGTGGCGAGCATCGGACGCGCCCTTGAGCTGCCCGCTGAGCCGCCAGCCCTGCTCGAAATTCAGCGCTTGGTCACCATCTTCCGCGAGCTGCGCAATGGCGTCACCGCCGATGGCAAGACCAAGCTGAAGACGCCGAGCGGCACGCTCAGCACCGCTGAGGCGATCTCAGTCTTGACGAACGGCATGGCGTTGGCGGCGCACTTTGGCGATGGCGTGGTGCGCGCCAGTGACCTAGCAAGCGGCATGATGGGCGCGATTATCAAAGACCCCGTGCAGGATCGCATAGTCTGGCTGGAGTACCTTGAGACCGTTGTCAAGACGCGCGAGGGGTGGGACGATCTCTACCGCGCCTGCCGCGCGCTGCTCTAGCCCGCCGCCGTGCGCCTCGCAAGCCGCTCTGCTGTGCCTCGTCGAGGGGGCGCAAGCGCCGTCGCGAAGGCGCCGAACGCGCGCGAACCGCGCTCGAAGCTGGAGAGCGTCCCTGACATGCGCTCAACGCCGACGCTCAGCGCCTTTGAGCATAAGCCTCTTCAATGAATGCGCGCAACGCGCGCTGAAAAACGGCTCGGTCAAAGCGTAGCGCGTGCCGACGGATAGCTGCGCTATCCATGCAGTGCGCCAAATCTGCCGCTTCAAACTGTTTGAGCGCCGCCACAAGCGATTCGACCGTCGGCGCATCGAAGAAAAGACCTGTCTCGCCTTCGCGCACTGTGTCCAGCGCCCCGCCGCCGCGAAAGGCGATGACCGGCCTGCCTGCCGCTTGCGCTTGCACAGGCGCAATGCCGAAATCTTCCAAGCCGGGGAAGATGAGCGCCTTGCAACGCGCCATCAGCGCAGGCAGGCCGGCCTCTGGCACGTAGCCTAAGAATTTGACCGTCTCGCCTGCCATGCGCTCTAACCGCTCGCGGTCGCGTCCGCTGCCGCCGATCAGCAACGGCAAGCCGAGCCGCGTACACGCTTGCACAGCCAAATCCACGCGCTTATACGGCACAAGGCGGGAGAGGACAAGGTAGTAATCGCCGATCTGGTCGCTCGGCAGGGGAGTGAAGCGCGCCGTCTCCACAGGCGGAAAGATGATGACCGAGTCGCGCCCGTAAAAAGTCTTGATGCGCCCTTGAACCTCAGTTGAAATGGCGATGAAGTGATCCACGCGCTGCGCCGCGGCGTAATCCCAGCGCCGTAGCACGCCGATCAGCAGCCGCAACGCCGCCTTGACAGCGCGCCCTAGCCCCTCGCGCGCCACATAGGCTTCGTATTGCCACACATAGCGCGTCGGCGTCAAGCAGTAGCAGATGTGCAGCGCACGACGCGCGCCGCGCCGCGTCCGCACGCCGTGACAGAAGCCACTTTTATTGCTCAGCACCACATCGTACTCGGATAGGTCGAGCGCGCCGAAGGCGAGCGGGTAGAACGGCAAGTAGCGCTGATGATGCTGGTGAATCTGCGGCAGCCGATCTGTCCACAGCACCTTGATGTTCCACGCCCGCCATGCAGCGGGCATTTTCTCGCGCCAGTACAAGCTGGTGTAGATCGGCGCTTCAGGGAACATGCCGACCAACTCGGTCAGCACGTCTTCCGCGCCGCCAATTTGATTCAGCCAATCGTGGACGAGCGCTACTCGCATCTTGGCGAGATGCGCGCGGCGCTACTGCTCATCGTCAGGCTCGTCCGGCTTGGGCGGTTTGAGAATTCGCCCGAAAATGCTGCCTGAGGGGCGCGACGGCGCTTCGCCATCGAGCGAGGAAGGCAGAGTGTCGCTGAACAGACTGCGCGGCGCGCCGAAAATTGACGAGCGGCCGGCGCGCGGCGGCGCAACGCGACTGCGCAGCGCCTCAGAGAGGCTGGGCGCGTCCAGCGTGTTATCCACGGTGCGCCCGCCGCGCAGGGGCGGCAGTTTGGCGTGGACGACCGGCTCGGCGCCGAGACGGATGTGCAAGCGCCGCGCCATCTCGCGGATCGCCCGACGCAACTCGGCGTGCTTCGCATGTAGCTCGGCTGCGCTCTCGATCTGCACGTAGAGCGCGATGTGCGCATCGCCTTTCACGGCGTGAACGTCCACTTCACTGCACTTAACCCCTTGCACTTTTGAGGTGGCGATGAACACCTGATCGCAGACCGACGCCGCGTCTAAGAAAAGCACGCCTTTGCCGCGCCGCACGCGGACTTGGTCGCTCGGTCGCTCCAGCTCAAAGGTCAGGGCGCGCCCGATGAGGAAAGTCAAGCCGAAGAGCGCGGCGCCAAGCAAGAGCGAAGCGAGGTTCAGCGCCATCTCGGGCGATTCAACGTGCGCCTGCAGAAATTCCCGCAAGCTGCCTGCTAACAGCAAGCGCGCCAGTAGCGTCCCAAGCAACGCGATCAACAATGCGCCGACCAATTCTTCAGGATGCTCACGCCGATTCCCGCCCATGCGCCTCACCTCGCCTGCGTTCTCAAGTGCATGGCTGGCATTATAGCACGCAACGTGCTTGTGTCCAGCGCCTACGACGCGCTCAGGCTTGGCGCAATGCTCTCTAGTGCTTGCCATTCGGCGAGCGAGTTTGCTGAGGCATTCTTGCTCATCGCGCCTTGTGCCGCGAGTCAGCGCGAAGGTCGCGCTCGCGCCTGAGTCTTGTTGGCTATGGCGAGCCCATTGCTGTACAATCCATAGCGCCTGCGCCTTGGCGAGAGAACATCTTGTGAGATAGGTCTGCGATGCATCCTGATGCCCAAACTCTAGCGAACATCCGCGCCGCTCGCACTTATCGCGAGCGCCCGCCTGAGCATTACCTCGTGCCGTATCGCCATATCGCGCATTTGCTGGAATGCCGCACGCGCGAATCGCCCGAAAAGGTTTTCCTGATCGCTTACGATGCAGACGGGGCGCGCACTGAGTACACTTATGCGCAATTCAATGCAGAGGTTAACCGCGCCGCTAACCTGTTGCAAGCGCTCGGCGTCCGCCACGGCGATCGCGTCGCCACGCTCGCTTACAACCATGCCGAGACTGTCATCCTGTACTTTGCCTGTTGGAAGCTCGGCGCGGCGCTCGCGCCGCAAAACGTGGCTGAAGATGACGCGCGCATCGCCTACACCCTGCGCAATAGCGAGGCGGTCGTGCTCTTCGTCCGCCATGAATATCTGGAGCGCGCCGAGCGCATCCTGAGCGGCGCCGCCGAAGGCACTGGCGCGCCAAACATCCGCCGCGTGGTGCAGATGGGCGGCGCGCCGAGCGATGCGTTCCTACATTTCGGGACCGCGCTCGCTGAGCAATCTGATGTGTTCAGCGCGCCCGATCAATGCTCGCTTGAGAGCGAAGCGCTTTTGGTCTACACCAGCGGCACCACAGGCGCGCCCAAAGGCGTGGTGCTGACTCAGTACAATTTGTTGGTGGATGCGCGCGGCATCAGCGATTGGCAGGGCATCACTGGCAATCAACGCCTGATGTGCGTCTTGCCAATTCATCACGTGAACGGCATCGTGGTGACGCTCATCACGCCGCTGTACGTCGGCGGCAGCGTGGTGCTGAATCGCCAATTTCAATCGCACACTTTCTGGCAGCGCATCGCGGCCGAGCGCGTGCATATCGTCAGCGTGGTGCCGACTTTGCTGCAATTCTGTTGCGAATACGCCGATGCCCAGCGCGCGCGCGGCGAGAGCATCTGGGGGCCAGGTGTGCGCCGCGAAGACCTGGCACATTTCCGCCACATGATCTGCGGCGCTGGCACACTCTCGGTAGCGCTCGCCAAGCGCTTTGAGGAGCAATTCAATATCCCGATCTTACACGGCTATGGCCTGAGCGAGACGACTTGCTACTCGTGCTTCTTGCCGATTGACCTGAGCGACGATGAGCGGCAAGCCTGGCTGCAAGCGCACGGCTATCCATCCATCGGCTGCCCGATCAGCCCGAACGAGATGGCGATCTTCGACGCGAGCGGGGAGGGGGTGCAGCTCGGCGAGGGCGAGCGCGGCGAAATTTGCATTCGCGGCCACAACGTGATGAAGTATTACTTCCAACGCCCCGAGGCGAATGCCGAGACCTTCAAATTCGGCTGGTTCCGCAGCGGCGATGAGGGCTTCTTCCTGCGCGATGCGCGCGGCCGGCAGTTTTTCTTCATCACTGGGCGCATCAAAGAGCTGATCAATCGCGGCGGCGTGAAATTCTCGCCCTTCGATATCGAAGAGGTGCTGCTGAGCATCCCTGGCGTCAGGATTGGCTTGGCGATCGCCTTCGAGAACGTCTACTACGGCGAGGAAGTCGGCGCGTATGTGGTGCTGGAAGAGGGCGCTGCGCTGACTGAAGAGCAGATTCTGCTGGCGTGCCGCGCCAAACTGACCTTCGAGAAATCGCCAAAGGTTGTCGTCTTCGGCACGGAAGTGCCTGTCACCACCACTGGCAAGTATCAGCGGCTGAAGCTGCGCGATCACTTTGCCGCTTGGCGCGAGGTGCAGTTCCGCCCGCAGAGCTGAGCGCCCATGCCGTGCCTCGAGCCGCTCACGCACGCTTGGATCGTGCGCGCGCCGCTCTTTCTGCGCACAAGCGCCGAGACTCAGCGCGCCATTGACGCCGCAGTGCACGTGCGCACGTACGCCAACAAGCAAGCCATCTTCCTCGAGGGTCACCGCCCGTCAGGCTTAGGCATCCTGATCAGCGGTCTGGTGCGCTTGTACCACATCCTGCGCGATGGGCGGCTGCACGTGCATCACTATGCGCGCCCATACGCCGCGCTCAACCTGATCCCAGCGCTGGACGGCAGGCCAAACCCCGTCAGCGCCGAAGCCGTTGGTGAGGCGCACGTCGCTTGGCTCGCCCGCGAGCAGCTCCTAGCGCTGATGGCGGCGGATCCCGAGCTGATGCTCAGCTGCATCCGCCTGCTGACCTTACAAAATCGCGAGCTGATCGCGCGCCTTGACGACATCGGCTTTCGAACTGTGCCAAGCCGCTTAGCGCGCCTGCTTTTGCGGCGCGGCGGCTTCGAGCGCGAGGCGCATCTGCCGCTCGATACGCTCTCGCAGGATGAGATCGCCGCTGTGCTCGGCACCAGCCGCGAGGTGCTCGGACGCGCCTTGCGCCAGCTCTACGATCTCGGCTTGGTGCGCCGCGAGGGTCGCCATTACGTGATCGTGGATCGCGAGGGCTTGGAAAAATTGGCGGAAGAATGAGTCGGGTAGGATGCGCCGATGCCTTTTGAGATAGTCAAGCTCGCTGACGACGTCTATCACCTGCAGAGCGGCGCCAACGCGGGCGTGATCGCGGCAGACGGTCAGGCGCTTGTGATCGACGCAGGCTTGGATGACGAGATGGGCAAGCGCATCAAGCGTGCGCTCGAGTCGCTCGATTTGTCGCTTGCCGCCTTGATCTTGACGCACGGTCATGCCGATCATTTCGGCGGCGCCGCCTATCTGCGCCGCGCTCTGCCGCCCTTCGCCGTCTACGCGCCGCCATTGGAAGCCGCCTTCATCAGCAACACTGTGCTAGAAGGCATGATGCTCTCCGCTGGCGCCGCGCCTATAGACCAGCTGCGCGGCAAATTCACTTTGGCGCAGCCCTGCGCCGTCGATCACCTGCTGGCGCCCGGCGCGCTGAACCTGCTCGGGCTCGATCTGGAGATCGTGCCGCTGCCGGGACACTCGCCGAATCAGATCGGCGTGCGCTACCGCGACATTCTCTTCAGCGCCGATGCCTTCCTGCCCAGCGCCGCGCTCCAGAAATATCCTGTGCCGTTCACGGTCCACATGGCGCAGGCGCTAGAGAGCCTCGCGCGCCTCGCCGAGCTAGATGGCGTCCTTTTCGCGCCTGGGCACGGCGCTCAGCTCAGCGACGCGCGCGCCGTCATTGCGCACAACCGCGCCGTCCTGCAGCGCCTGATCGAGATGACTTTCGATCAGCTGCGCGCCGCGCCTATGAACGATGCGTCGCTCACGCAAAGCATTTGCGCCGCGCTCGGCGACCCATTGGCAAACGCCGTCAGCTATGGCTTAGCGCGCACGGCTGTGCAGGCTGCGCTCGCCTATCTGTATGAGCGCGGTCAGGTCGCCTTCGAAGCGGGCGGCTTCTGGCGCGCCGTGCCATGATCCGCTGTGCTAATTAATCCGCTGTGCCACAATCCGGGCGTTATGATCCGCGCGCTATGGTGAGTCGCTATGCAGCACACCTTCACAGTGCCTGAGCAGGCGCATGGCGAGCGCTTGGATAAATTCCTGACCGATCAGCTGGAGGCGCGAGGCGTCGCGCTCTCGCGCGCCCGCGTGCAGCGATTGATCAAGGAAGGCGCCGTGCGCCTGAACGGCAAGCCTGAAAAGCCCGCCTACCGCCTTGCGAAAGGCGACCAACTGGATGTGCAGCTGACTCCTGAGCTGCTCGCGCCCGATCTGAACTGCGCCCTGCAGCCTGAGCCGCTGCCGCTGCGCATCCTGTATTGCGACTCCGATATCGCGGCGATTGATAAGCCTGCAGGCATGGTCGTGCATCCTGCCGCAGGCAACGTGCGCGGCACGTTGGTCAACGCGCTTTTGGCGCGCTTCCCGCAAGTGGCATCCGTTGGCGGCGAGAACCGCGCAGGCATCGTGCATCGCTTGGATAAAGAGACCTCAGGCGTGATTCTGGTCGCGCTCAGCGAGGCGGCTCGCCTGCACCTGATGGCTCAATTCGCCGCGCGCGCTGTTCAAAAGCGCTACTTGGCGTTGGTAGATGGCGCGCCGAACACGCTCAGCGGCATCATCAACGCGCCCATCGGGCGCGACCCCGCTCAGCGCAAGCGCATGGCGGTCCTGCCGACTCATCGCGGCGGCCGCGAGGCGATCTCGCAATTTCAAGTCTTGGAGCGCTTCGCGCAGCATACGCTCTTGGAAGTGCTGCCGCAGACAGGCCGCACGCACCAGATTCGCGTTCACCTAGCGTTCATCGGCTGCCCAGTTGTCGGAGATAGCGTCTACGGGCGGCGCAAGCCGACCCTCAAGCTGGGCAGGCACTTTTTGCACGCCGAGTCCATCGTCTTCCGCAACCTCGCTGGCGAGCAGGTACGCGTGCAAGCGCCCTTGCCGCCTGAGCTAGCGCGCGCCCTCGCCGCCTTGCGCGCCGCCAACACCTGATGCTGCGAGCGGGCGCGTCTTGCACCCTGATCGCTCCAAGGCGCTGACAAGGCCCAATGTCGCGCTACAATAGTCAGGTCATGATGAGGCCCCCGAATTCGCTTGTCGTAGCACTAGCGCTGCTGGCGAGCGCTTGCAGCGGCGCGCCGCGCGCCCTGCCCACGCCGACGCCTTTCGAAATCATGATTCTGC
>JAGHYP010000126.1 GCA_017743585.1 Chloroflexota bacterium | reverse complement strand
TTGTGGCAGCCTTCTACGCCGATGAGAACTATGCGCTGCACGGCGAAGGCATGGCGTTCCTGCGCGAAGCGCTGGCGGCGCTGCCCGCCGATCCTGAGATTGCCGCCAATTATGGCTACGCGCTGCTCCACAACGGTCAAGTGTCGCTGGCGTACGCTGAGCTGCAGCGCGCCGTGGCGCTCGATAGCCAGAATCCGCGCGCGCGATACTACTTCGCCGTATTGCTAGAGCATCAAGGCGATGTGCAAGGCGCTGTGGAGAGCTACCGTTTTGTCTATCGGCAGGCTGAGGACGCGCTCAAGCGGCGCGCTGAGCGCGCGCTGCAACGGCTCGGGGTCAGCGTGCCGTGAATCTCTGCAGGCTTTTGCGACTCAGCCGCGATTTTGTGCTAAGCGGCGCGATTCTTTTAGAATTTTCGGATAGAAAGCGGGCATTTCCTGCGAGGAGTTGAGTCACTTTGCTGCGTAAGGCAATCTACGCGCTGCTGAGCGTTATGTTCGCGATGGCGGCTTTCGACAGCGTTCAGGCGCAAGGCGGTACCGAGCGACTCACGATAGATGTCAAGCCGAGCATGAAGGCGCTCGACCTGATCCGTCAGCTGCGCAGCAAGAATTTGATCCCCAGCGGCGGCTCGCGGCAACTAAGTGTGCCGCGCACGGTCATCAACGTGCGCAACGAAGGCTTCTGGTATTTCCCGATCGGGCGTGGCACGTCGCTGCGCGATTATGTGCTGCATTTTGAGATGCGCGGTCAAGAGCTGCCGGGCAAGACCAACGGCTGTGGCATGGCGTTCCGCATCGTCAGCAAGGACGACTTCAGCTACGTCATGCTGACGCGCGATCGGCGCATCGTTCTAGTGCAGCGCGATCGCGGCGAGAACATTGTTGAGTTCGATAAGGTCATTGACGAGCTGGAAGGCTTTGACGCGACCAACTACGAGCTGGATAGTTCGCAACTGCACTTGATCACCATCATCGCCTACGGCAACGAGCTGACGCTCTTCCTGAACGGCGTTGAGATCACGCGCGAGACCACAGCGCGCTCTGTGCGTGGTCGCTTCGCGACCATGCTCTTCAATCAGGAAGGCAATCGGAGCAACACAGAGTGCCGCTACAGCAACATCTTCGCTTGGAGCCTGCAGTGACAAGCGCCCTTTGTCCCATCTGCGCCGATTGCGGCCCGCCTCGCTATAATCTCTGAAGTTCGCACGAGTTCATTGCCCCTGAATGGCGAGGATCGCTCAGCATGTGGAAGCACTACTACACCGTGACGCGCCTTGATGAAGCGCTGCAGCTGCTGGCAGAGCATGGCGCGAAAGCGCGCCTGATCGCCGGCGGCACTGACTTGCTGATCGAATTAGAGCGTCGTTTGCGCCCTGAAGTGGAGACGCTGATCGACATCTCGCGGCTGCCGAACTTGGATAGCATTCAGCGCTATGGCGCGGAGATTCGGCTGGGCCCGCTTGTCACGCACAACCAAGTGGTCGCCAGCCCGCTGATCGTCGAGGCGGCGTTGCCGCTCGCTCAAGCGGCGTGGGAGGTTGGCGCGCCGCAAATTCGCAACCGCGCTACCATCGCTGGCAACCTGATCACCGCCAGCCCTGCCAATGACACGATCACGCCGCTCTGGGCGCTCGGCGCGAGCGTGACGCTGACCTCTGTGCAAGGCGAGCGCAGCCTGCCGCTTCATCAGTTCTACACAGGCGTCCGTCGGACGGTGATGCGCCCTGATGAGATGCTGACCGCCATTCACTTCCCTGCGCTCGGCGCGGATGAGCGCGGCATATTCATCAAGCTCGGCTTGCGGCGCACACAGGCTATCTCAGTGGTCAACATCGCGGTTGTGCTGCGCATGGAGGGCGAGCGCGTGCAGCAAGCGCGCATCGCTTTCGGCTGCGTCGCGCCGACTGTCATCAGCGCGCCACAAGCCGAGGCGTATTTGGTCGGCAAGACGCTGAGCGACGCTGTGATCGAAGAAGCAGCGCAGCTGGCAGCGGCAGCGACCAGACCGATAGACGACGTGCGCAGCAGCGCCGCTTATCGCCTCGCTATGGCTGCTATGCTCACCAAACGCGCTTTGCGCGCCTTGCGCAGCGGCGAGGAGCGCAAGACGTATCCGAGCGCGCCTGCCATGCTGTGGGGGGAAAATCGTGGGCGCGGCGCGCCGCTGCCGGCGCTGATCGAACACAGCACGCAGCCGATTCAGACCACGATCAACGGCAAGCCGTACACGCTGACAGGCGGCGCGCACAAAACCTTGCTGCGCTTGCTGCGCGAGGACGCCAAGCTGACCGGCACGAAGGAAGGCTGCTCCGAAGGCGAGTGCGGCGCTTGCACGGTCTTCCTAGACGGCGCGGCGGTCATGGCGTGCATGGTGCCGGCGCCGCGCGCGCACGGCGCCCAAATCGTGACCATAGAAGGTCTGGCGGAGGGCGCGGGGCAATTGCATCCGATTCAGCAGGCGTTTGTGGAGATGAACGCTGTGCAGTGCGGCTATTGCACGCCCGGCTTCTTGATGAGCGGCGCCAAGCTGCTGGAAGAGCATCCGCTGCCTGATGAAACACAGATCGCGGATAGCATCGCGGGCAATTTATGCCGCTGCACAGGCTATTACAGCATCGTGGCAGCTTTCAAGCGCGCGGCTGAGCTGCAGGCAGCGCGCCAGCAACTCGCCATTGAAGGCTGAAAAAAGGGCGAGCGATAGGCTCGCCCATGCTCTATATGCTTGTCAACGGCTGCGCACTTCGATGATAGCGCCTGTGGTCGCGCTGACAGAAACGCGGTAGCCGTTGCTCAGCAGGACTTCCCAGACCAATGCGTAGCCGTGCTTCCTACCTTTCTGATGCAAGCGCGAGAAAACTGCGCTATCGCCGAAAGTTGAGGCGGCAACTTGCTCAGCTTGGCTCTGGCTGATGGCGGCAGCGGCAGGATCGATCGCGTAAGGCAGGTGACGCATCACTTTGATTTCGACAATAGCGCCGCTTGTAGCGCTCACTTTCACATCGTAGCCATTGCTGAGCTTGATTGACCAGACTGTGTCGTAGTTGTGCCGTCTGCCGCGCTGCTCCAGCTTGGCATCCAACACTTGCGCGTTCGGGAAGCGCTCTTGGGCGATCTGCCGTGCGCGCTCAAAGCTGACGAGCGCAGCTACCGACGGCGCAATGGGCGTCGGCGGTGCTATGCCTGCCACAGAAGGCGCTTGTGTAGTGACGATCTGGATGATCTCTTTGCTCACGGCGTTGATAAAGACCGATCTGCCGTTATCCAAGCCGATCACGTAGTAAGGCGGCGTCGCCGTGTTCACGAACTCGGTCTTGATGACCTGCGCGCTCGGATACAAGGCTTGGGCGATGCCGATCGCCTCTTGCAAGCTGATCGAGCCTTGCGCTTTGACTGTGAATGCGGATGCGCTGAGGATGATGAGCAGCGCTGCTGATAAGACAATCCTGATGAAATTTTGGCGCATGGTGAGAACCTCCAGCAATATGTTGGGCTCAAAGTTTTACAGCAAAACCTGCTCGGCATTTCATGAAAAGCTGATGAAAAGCGCATCTTTGGCAATCTGCACAGGATTGCAGCCTGCTATTGCAAAAAGACTGCGCATTCGTTATATTGATCGCGCTACGATTAGCTGAGGACGATAGCCAGAAGACACTTTTCAAGGAGATCGCAGCTTATGACAGTCAAGAATCGCGTTTGTTTAGCGCTCATCGTTGCGCTGGCGCTCGCTATGGCGCTGGCGAGCTTTGGCGCGCCCGTCCAAGCCCGAGATCGCGACACGCTGGTGGTCGGCTTTGCCCAAGAGCCCGACAACATGAACGGCTTCTACAGCAGCATGGCGTTCGCGCAATGGGCAAATGACCTTGTTCAAGCCAGCTTGTATGACTTCAGCGACGACCTGAAGCCTGTGCTGGTGCTGGCAGCTGAGGTACCAACGCGCGAGAACGGCGGCATCAGCGAAGATTTCAAGGAGTACACGATCAAGCTGAAGCCGGGTTTGAAGTGGAGCGACGGCAAGCCCTTGACAGCGGAAGACTTGGTCTTCACGTACCAGATGATCAAGGATCCCGCCAACAACATGCTGCAAGGCAGCGGCATCCGCGAGGCTCTGGAGGAAGTTGAGCTGATCGATGAGACCACCTTCCGCCTGCGCTTCAACGCGCCGAAGCCGTTCCCTGAAGAGATAGTCGGCTCGCCTGGCCTGCCGACCATCTTGCCTGCACACGTCTTCCGCCCGATCTACGAGAAGGAAGGCACGATTGAGAACGCGCCCGAGAATCAATACCCGACTGTCTTCAGCGGGCCGTACGTCTTGCGCGAGTGGAAGCGCGGCGAGTCTATGTCCTTCGAGGCGAATCCGAACTACGTCTTCGGCGAGCCGAAGATCAAGCGCATCCTGATCCGCTTCTTCCCGGATACTGACTCGCAGTACGCTGCGCTGGCAGCCGGTCAGCTGGACTATGTGCCGAACGTCAGCGAAGGCGATATTCCGCGCGTTGCCGCCAGCAATCCCGATCTGAAGATCGTGACCGTCTTCGGCGGCTACATCGAGAGCCTGTGGCTGAACCTGCGCACTGACGAGCACCCGCGCGCCGGCCACCCCGCGCTGAAGGATGTGCGCGTGCGCCGTGCGCTCCGCCTTGCCATTGACCGCGAGACGATCACGCGCGAGCTGCTGGCAGGCGCCACCAAGCCGACTGATAGCATCTACGCCGGCTCGCCTTTTGAGAACAAAGAGCTGGGCGTGACGCCTTACGATCCTGAGGCGGCCGCTAAGCTGCTGGATGAGGCGGGCTGGACGCTCGGGCCGGATGGCATCCGCCAGAAAGACGGCGTCAAGCTGGAGTTCCGCTACAGCACCACTACCGCTGGCTGGCGCAACAACATTCAGGCGGTCATTCAACAGCAGCTGGCGAAGGTGGGTGTGAGCGTGATCCTCGAGAAGTACCCTGCCTCTGAGTTCTTCGGCGCGTTCGTCAACCGCGGCATCAACGCCATCGGCGAGTATGACATTGCACAGTATGCTAACAACACATCCCTGACCAACCCTGTCAACGCCACAGTGGACGAGGCGCTCAACTGCAAGCAGATTCCGAACGAGTCCAATCCTGGCGGTCAGAACTTCACCGGTTTCTGCAGCCCCGAGCTGGACGCGGCATCGCTGATCACCAAGACCTCGCTCGATCCCAAGGAGCGTCTAGAGGCCGCCTACAAGATTCAGGAGATCCTGCGCGACCAAGTGCCGCTGATCAACCTATTCCCGCGCGGCGATAACTACGCTTACAACACCAAGCGCTTCGCGGGCGCGATTCGGATCGGCTCAGGCGTCGGCAACCAGTGGTTCGACATCATGAACTGGGAGCTTCGGTGAGCTGCTGAGCAGGCCGTAACAGCAGAGACGGGCAACTGCCCGTCTCTGTTGGCTTATCAGACCGCCTGTGACATAGCTGTTTGCTCAGGCGTATATGACATTATGACATATGACGCGATATGTTGTGCAGCGCGCGCTGCAATCCATCCCTTTATTGCTGATCATCAGCTTCATTTTGTTCAACTTCACCAACGCCTTAGGCGATCCGATGGCGGTCTATGCCGAGTCGCGCAACCGCCCCAGCGCGCGCGACCGCGAGATCATCATGCGACGGCTGGGCTTGGATCGTCCGATTTTGGAGCAATACTTGATCTGGCTCATCGGCAACGATTGGATGCCGCCAATAGATGTTTACGGCGATGGCTCGCGCTTGGAGCGAGGCACGCGGCGCGGCGTGCTGCGCGGCGACCTAGGCATCTCGTTCGTCACGCGCCGCCCTTCGTGGACGCGCATCGAAGAGCGCTTGCCGTGGACGCTCATCTTGATGGTCCCGTCATACGTATTGACAGTTGGGCTGGCGATCGCCATCGGCATTTTCTCGGCTGTGCGGCAATATTCGTTCTGGGATAACTTGATCACAAGCCTTTCGTTCTTCTTCTACTCAATGCCGATCTTCTTCGTCGCGCTGCTCACAATCTACATTTTCGCTGTGCAATTCAAGCGCTGGGGCTTAGAGCCAATCAAGTGGGGCGGCACAGGAGATGGCACGCTCGGCAGCTTGTTGCAACACATGGTGTTGCCTGTCTTCTGCCTCGTGGCGATCCAACTGGCGGGCTACGTGCGCTTCGTCCGCTCTTCGATGCTGGAGGTGCTGAACCAAGATTACATCCGCACGGCGCGCGCCAAAGGCTTAGCAGAGTCGCAAGTGGTGCGCCGCCATGCCTTCAAAAATGCCGCGCTGCCGCTGGTGACGCTCATCGGTCTCGATCTACCGTTCTTGTTGGCGGGCGCAGTGGTCACGGAGCGCATTTTCGCGTGGCCCGGCATGGGGCGGTTGTTCATTGAGAGCTTCGAGCGCGCCGACGTGCCTGTCATGATGGCGATTCTGATGGTGTTGAGCGTGGCAGTGGTCGTCTTCCAGCTGCTGACCGATATCGTTTACACTTGGCTCGATCCGCGCATCCGCTACTCGTAGGAGGTGGCAGTATGGCGACGCGAACTGATAGCCTCCAAGGCAAGCCTGCCGAGCGCGTCCTCTCGCTCGACCCAAAGCAAAACATTAAGGGTGTCTCCAATTTTGCGCGCAGCATGCGCCGCCTGCGCAAGCACCGCATGGCGATCTTCGGCATCGGGCTGCTGTTGTTCGTCATCCTGTACGTCGTGATCGGCTCGTTGGTTATCCCTGAGTCGGTTTCTACCTACAACGATCCGCGCCGCAAGCTACAGCCGCCTTCAGCTGAGCATCCCTTCGGCACAGATGTGATCGGGCGCGATATCTTAGCGCGCACCATCTATGGCGGTCAGGTCTCTCTGTTCATCGGCGTGACCGCGATGCTGATACAAATATTGGTCGGCACAGCGGTCGGCTTGCTGGCCGGCTATCTAGGCGGCGTTGTGGACTTCTTGCTGATGCGCTTCGCTGAGGCGATGCTGAGCATCCCGCAACTGTTCTTGGCGCTGGTCGCGCTGCGCATCTTCTCCGATCCGACGCAATTTCCCGATTTCACGTTCATGGGCAGGCGCTTCAGCAGCACGATGATTGTAATCGTGTTTGTGATCGGCTTGACGAGCTGGATGCGCGTCTCGCGGATTGTGCGCTCAGTGGTGCTCTCGGTGCGCGAGCAGGAATACGTGATGGCGGCGTATTCGATTGGCGCCCGCAGCTGGCGGATCATCCTGCGGCATGTGCTGCCCAACTGCATGGCGCCGATCATTGTCTCGGCGACGCTCGGCGTGGCCTCTGCCATTTTGCTGGAAGCCTATCTCGGCTTTCTGGGGCTTGGCGTGCGCGCGCCGACGCCGACTTGGGGCAATATCATGGGCGAGGCGAATAGCTACCTCGATAGCTGGTTCTATTGGTTCTTCCCGGCGCTCTTCATCATGCTCACAGTGATGGGCATCAATTTTCTCGGCGACGGCCTGCGCGACGCCTTCGATCCGCGCTCTCTGAAGTGATCGCGCAGCGCGCGGCGTAGGGCAATCGTCCAGCAGCCGCGGCGCGCGCCTGCCACAATCTGCTGCGCACGATCGAGATTCCATCCTTGTGTTCAGTGGAGACTTCCGATGAGGAAAAACTATCGCAGCGCGTTGATCGCTCTGTTATTGATGCTCGCGGCAATAGTCAGCTGCAGCGTGCCGCCGATGCAATTGGTGGTGATCATCTCGCCGACGCCCGATCCGAACACGATTATCATCACGGTCACGCCGCCGCCGCTCGCCGCGGCGCCGACCGATACAGCGCAGCTGCCCGAGCTTGCCGTGACGGCTGCGCCGCCTCAGACGGGCGCGCCCGTCGTTCAGCCTGCTGAGTCGCCGCCGCCAAGCCTGACGCCGACGCTCAACGCCTTCCCAACCGAGACGCGCGCCCAGCTCTACAT
>JAGHYP010000125.1 GCA_017743585.1 Chloroflexota bacterium | reverse complement strand
AAGACGTTGACGCACGTGGCGCGCACGGTCGCCGAGATCGCCAATCTGCCGCCCGATAATCACCTCGCTTACGTCGGGCGCAGCGCGTTTGCGCACAAAGGCGGCATCCACGTGGCAGCCATGCGCCGCACCGCGCAGAGCTATCAGCACATTGACCCCGCTCTCGTCGGCAACGAGACGCGCGTGCTGATCAGCGACTTGAGCGGGCGCGGCAGCGTGCTGAGCAAGGCGGAAGAATTCGGCATGGATGTCTCCAGCGAAGCGGCGCGCCAAGTGCTGGAGCAGATCAAGCGCTTGGAGCACCTCGGCTATGCCTTCGAGGGCGCTGAGGGCTCGGTCGCGCTGATGCTCAAGCGCGCTCAGCCCGGCTACAGGCCGCCGTTCGAGCTGATAGACTTCCTAGTCGTGGTGGAAAATCGGCGCGGGCGCGGCATGCTGGCAGAAGCGACCGTCAAATTGGCAGTTGGCGATACCATTGTTCACACGGCTGCCGAAGGCAACGGCCCGGTCAACGCGCTCGACCGCGCGCTGCGCAAGGCGCTCACGCCGCTCTATCCGCAGCTGGCAGATTTCACGCTCGCCGATTACAAAGTGCGCATCCTCGATGGTCACAACGGCTCCGCCGCCTTCACGCGCGTGCTGATCGAGACGCAGAGCGCAGCTGAGCGCTGGAGTACCGTCGGCGCAAGCACAAACATCATCGAAGCCTCGTGGCACGCGCTCGCTGATAGCGTCGAGTACGGCTTGACAATGGCAAAGCTCGCCTAGTACAAGTCTAGTACAAAGTCAGGACGCGGTAGCTTTCCGTGTAGAGCGGCGGCCCGCCTTCAAAATCGGCGTCGCTGCTCTCGCGCAGACGTTTGGCCAGTGCATCGATATCCTTCACTTGGCTGCGATGCTGGCTGATCGCCTCGATTTTGCGCTCGAGGTAAGCGGTAATATCCACCTTGCGATTCGGCTCAAGCGAGCCTGCCAAATAGACCTGACGCACCTTGTGCGGCGCCAAGCCTTCATCGCGCCACAGCTCGATGAACGCCAGATGATTGCGCGCAGAGGGATAGATCGCCGCCAGCACTGCCTCGCCAATGGCGCGATGATCGGGGTGGTTGATGCCGCCTGTGCGCGTCCAAAGCGTTTGCGGATCGCTCGTGAGGACGATATCAGGGCGCAATTGGCGAATCAGGCGCGTCAGATCGCGGCGCAAGCGCAAGGTATGCTCTAGCTCACCATCAGGATAGCGCAAGAAAATGACCTGCTCAACGTTGAAGCACGCCGCTGCCGCGCGCTGCTCTGCCTCGCGAATGGCGATCAGGCGCTCAGAGGTCATCTCAGGGTCGTCGCTGCCTTTATCGCCGCTGGTCGCCAGCACGTAGAACAACCGCTTACCTTCGGCCGACCATTTGGCGAGCAAACCGCCGCTGAAGAACTCAGGATCGTCAGGATGAGCGTAAATCGCCATGACGCGCTGCAACGGCGCCTGTGCTTCAGTCATCGTGCCTCTCATTCCCAGCTATCGGCGTCCTCGGTGTCTTCATCGTCCTCAGCTGCGGCAGCGGCAGGCTCAGCGCGCTTGGCGCCGCAATCGCAGCCGCCGCTCTCATGCCGCGCGCAGCCGCTTTGCGCTTTTCGCTCAAGCGCTTCCAGCTCATCGAGCGGCACGAGGTCTTCGCGCTTGACCAGATAGCGTACCTCGCCGATCAGCACGGTCACTGCATCCTGCAGCGGATGCACATCCAGCACTTTGCCTTCGCCATGCGGCGTGCGCACGCGCTTATTGCGCTTGGGAAGCCCTTTGCGCGCCTCGACGTACTGTTCGTACTCGAAGATCAGGCAGCAGCGCAGCCTGCCGCACATGCCCGTGATCTCAGATGGATCGAGCGAGATGCCTTGCACCTTTGCCATTTTGATCGAGATCGGGCTGAACTCGGTCAGGAAGGTTGAGCAGCAGCGCGGAATGCCGCACGCGCCCATGCCGCCCAGCAGCTTTGCCACATCGCGCGGGCCGACTTGACGTAGCTCCACGCGAGATGGAGAAAAGCGCTCGCTGAGCGCGTTTTTCAAGCGATTCATGTTCAGGCGATTGTCGTCCGTGCTGTAGAGAATGGTCAGGGTGCTGCCGTCATAGCTATACTGCGCCGCCAGAAACTTGCAGCGCTCATAGCCGCCTAATTGCGTGGCAATCTCGCGGCACGCGCTCAGCGCCTCCGGCTGCTTGGCTTCCCACGTCTGCTTGAGCAGCAGGTCGCGCGGCGTGGCAAGGCGCAGAATGCGCTTATAATCTGTGCGACCTTCCTCAGGTGGATAAAACGCGGCGATCTGCCCCATCTGCTCGCCGCGCACAGTGTCAACAATCACATGATCGCCAATCGCCAGGTCGGGCAGCTCTGAGCAATCGAAGTGATACAGCTTTCCGACGCGCTGAAAGCGCACACCAGCGATCCGAGTCGGCGTGGCGGTCATTTGGTCGGTCATCAGCTAACAACTCAACCCTGCGCGCGTCTCATTCGCGCCTAACCCTGTGAGTCTAGCGCCAGCGCGCCTGATTGCGCAACTTTGATAGCCGCCTTCAGGGCGCAGCATGTGAGGCAGACAGCGCTTATCGGCGGCGCGGCAGCGCTCGATCTCCACAGCGGCGATGCTGTAGTCAGGCTTCTTCTTCAGCACTGTAATCGCTTACACAAAAGCGTGCCGTCAAGCTGAACTTGCGGCGGGTCGTGCAACGGCGCATTGGCGCACTGTGACTTGCTCGCCGTCCACTGTGACCAAGTTGAAAGCAGCGGGCTGCTCAGGCGTCGGCTGTGGCAGGCGCTGCTCTGGGAAGCTGGCGAGCTGACCAAAAGTGCTGGGCGCTGCGCAATAGAACACGCCGTTGTGCCACACCTGATGTGCATGATGGACGTGTCCGAAGAAGACGCCGCGCAGGCGCTGGCGCGCAGGCGCAATCGCAGCTTGGAATGCCCGCCAATTCGCCAATAGCATCGTGCTGTGCGGCGGGCGCTCTGGCTCTGACCAGCCGCGATCGATCCATGGCGCATCCAGCGGCGTAGGCGGATGGTGGAGGGCAATGATAAGCGGCGCGCCCTCAGGCGTGCAAAGCGCGCGCAACGCCTCAAGCTGCGATTCGAGCAGGATGCCCGTGTGACCTCGCCGATCAACGCTATCAAAGACGGCGATCTGGGCATCGCGCACGCTGAAAGTGTAATCGTAGCGCTCGCTTGGCGCCTGAACGCCGAGCAGCGTGCGCTGCAGCTGCTCACAATCATCGTGATTGCCGTTAGCGTAGTAGATCGGGAAGCGCAACGCCGCCAAAAGCGGCTTAGCGAGCGCGTATTCTTCAGCAGTCCCGTTTTGGGCCACGTCGCCTGTGTGCAGGACGAAGTCTACTGAGAACGGCAACGCGTTGATCGCGTTGACGACCGCCGCCAAATTTGGATATGAGCGGTGTCCGTAATTGGCGTAGTCAGGCGTGCTGATGTGCGAATCGCTGATGTGGATGAAGCGCAACATAGCTCAAGCTTGCTCAGGGCGCGGCAGTGTGTATTGACGAATGGTGAGCTGCGAGTCGTTCAGCGTGACGAGCGCGAAAGCGGGCGGCTCATCAGGTGCAGGCTTCGGATCGCGCTGCTCAGGATAGGCAGCGAATTGAACGACCGTGCTCGGCGCGCTGCAATAGAGAATGCCGTCGCGCTGCACTTGAAAAGCGCGGTGCACATGCCCGAAGAAGACGCCGCGCAAACGCTCGCGCGCAGGCGCGATAGTAGCACGGAATGCTTCGCTCTCGTCTAGCAACATGCTGCGGGAATCAAAACTCGCCCAGTCTTCCGACAGCCAAGGCGTGTCGAGCGGCAGCGGTGGATGATGCAGAACGATAATCAACGGCGCGCCTTCGGGTGTGCAGCGCGCGCGCAGATCGGCGAGCTGGCGCTCAGTGAGCGCGCCATTCGGCACGAAGCCGTTGCTGGTATCTAACACGACTACTTGCACACCATCTGCCACGAAAGTGTGGTCGTAGCGCCCGCTCGGCGACTCAATGCCGAGCAAAGCATTTTGCAACAGCGCGCTATTATCGTGATTGCCAACGGCATATTTGACGGGAAAACGCAAGCGTTCCATCAGCTTGCGCGCCAAAGTGTACTCTTCCAACGAGCCATGCTCGGTCACATCGCCGCTGTGCAGGACGAAATCCACAGCAAAGGGCAGCCGATTGATGGCCTCGATGACTTGCTCAAGGTGTCGATAGCTATTGAAGCCCCTATAATTGAAATCGGACGTCTTGCCGAGATGCGAATCGCTGATGTGGATGAAGCGCATGAATTTGCGACCTCTGCTAACGCACAACGGCGTCATTATAGCATAGCGTAATAGCATAGCGCACCCGATGGGCATCAGCACTGCTTGACAAGCGCGCCTGCAAAGTGTTGCTCAAGACGAGCGCTGAGCGATCGGGTTGTGAGAAAGCGCGTCCGATATGTGGTGGATATAGCCTGAGTGCGTCCGCTGAACAGCTCGCTGCGCACTTTGAAGCGACCGCGCCCGCTGCCGCTGAATGGCTGCCGTGCCTGAATGCCGCGCCTGCGCAGCGCTTGTCTTTCGCGCCGCTTTTCAAGCGCAACGTTGCAACGGCACGCTCGCGCCGAAGCGCCGTTAGACTGCGGAGGCGCTCAGAAAAATTGGGATAACCTTGTGAGGCGGATGAAAGTCCGCCTCACATCTTATGCGTAGACGATTACATGACTCAGCGTTTATTTGTGATAGTTGACACAAGCCTAGCTGAGCCTCTAAAATCTGAGACAGCTTCGAGGCTCTGCTGATTGGGCGGAGCTCTCCCGTGCGCAAACCCGAGCTCATATCCATGAGGCTTGCCATGCTGCTGAGGTCGTTTTTCACTGCCATCACGCGCCTTTCGCTGCGCTTCCAATGGATCACCATCCTCGTGACGGTTGTAGCGCTTGTGCTAGGCGTTGTGGCTGCCGCTCAGCTCAACCAAGAGTTCCTGCCCGACGTCGAATTCCCACAGACCTTCGTTGTGACGCTCAGGCCAGGCGCCAGCAGCGAAGACCTGCGCGATCTGGTCACCATTCCCCTAGAAGAGGCGTTCGCGGCCATTCCCGGCGTGCTGCCCGAGGGTCTGGAATCAACCACTGCAGCGCCCGTCTCGTTCTTGATCGTGCGCAACGAGTACGGCGTGCGCCCTGATCGGCTGCGCGAGCAGCTGCAAGACGCCATCAATAAAGTCATCGCCGATGGCGTGCCGCCGGGCTTAGAGACAACTGCCGATCTGACGCCTGAGATCATGACCAAGGTGCTGCGCAAGGCGCCCAGCATGTTCAAGCACTTTGAGAGCCGTCACTTGCTGGCGATGCCGCCCGAGGTGCTGAACGCCGCCTTTGCGCTCGATCCGCGCTTCGCCGATCAGCTAGACCTGCTGGTGCGCGATCAGCTGGCTGCTGCGCGCGTCAGCAGCGCCGTCAGCGGCGCCAGCGCGCCTGTTGAACCCGTCCGCTTGCCCGCCGCGTGGCGCATCGTGACCGAAGGACAAGGGGCAAACGTCCCGCGCATCATCAACTTCAATCTGAACGACATCCCTGTCATCACTTCCAGCGTTTCCAGCACAGCGCCTGATATCACGCCTGAGCAGCTCCGCGAGCTGGTGGAGAGCGAGCTGATCGCCGCCATACAGAAGCTTGACGGCGTGGCGAGCGTGCAGCTGGGCGGCGGTCAGCAGATTCCGCCTGAAGTGACCGAGGCAGCGCGCCGCGCGCTAGCACAACGCAAGGCTGAGCAGATCGGCGATGGCGATTTCGGCTCGCCCGCCACGCCTGTGGCGCAGCCGCCTGCTGAGAACAATTCGCAGGGCTCGCCCGCTCGTAGCGCGCCGAGCTTGCCGCCGAACTGGCTAACTGCCGCGCCGTTGCCGTTGCCTAATCCTGTGGGCACGCTTTTGGAACAGCGCTTTGGCATCCGCGCGCAGCTGCGCACCGCCGCCGATCTGCTGACGCTCACTGACCGCGACGGCAAGCCGCTCAGTTTGGCAGAAGCGCTCGACCGCGTGGCGAACATCGCCAACGGGCTCACCTACCTGCGGACGCTGACGCCGGAAATTCTCGCCTATTGGCGCGCCGAGGCGCCTGAATTCAGCGCTCAGCTGAGCGAAGCGGCGTTGCGCGGCATCGCTGACTCAGTCCTCTATCACGGCGCGTGGGCGCAGTTGCGCGGGCAGCGCGGCTTCAGCGCCGTGCGCAGCCTCGCCGATCTCGCCAAGATCAAGGGCAGCGCCGCGGCGACCATCAACGCAGTTGTGGCTGAGACGCCCGCTGAGCTGCGCAGCTTCGCCGTGCGCCTTGTCGACGCGCTCTCGCCTGAGGCCGTGCGCGTCCTGCTCAGCCTAGAGCCGACCTTCGCACAGGAGCTCTCGCCCGAAGTGCTGCGCTTGATGTCCGCCCAGGCGCTCGCCGCCTTGCCAGAAGGCTTCATCAGCAGCTTGCGCGACGCCGACCTGCGCGCCGAGCTAGAGGCGATCATCGCCGATCCCAGCAAATCAGCAGGCGCGGCGCTCAGCGATGGCGCAGCGACCGAAACCTTTCCTGATGATCCAAGCGCGCCTGCGCTTGCTGCGGCATGGTCGAACGTGCCAGGCGTCAGCCTGCAACAAGCTGATGATCTGCTCAAGAAGCCATTCGGCATGAGCGCCGCCACCTTCTTGAACGCCATCGGCGCCACGCCGCAAGGCGGGCCTGCGCTGATCGCCTCGCTCTCAGCGGACGCCCTGAACTATGTGCAGGCGCGCGACCCGAATTTCTTCGACGAACTGAGCAGCAGCACCATTCAGATGCTCAGCCCTGAAACTTTGGCTGCTCTGCCGCCGGCCGTGCAGGCGCGCGCGCAAGATTTCACTCCGACGCGCAACGTGACGCGCACCAATCAACGCGAGAGCTTGACCATCACTGTGTTCAAAGCGCAGGGCGCCAACACAGTCGCCGTCTCGGATCGCGTTGAAGAGGTCTTTCGCGAGGTGCGCGCGAAGTATCCTGAGCTACAGATCGTGACCGTCTTCGAGTTAGCGGACTTCATTCGCGAGTCCATTGAAGGCGTGGTGCGCGAGGGCGGCTTGGGCGCCATCGGCGCGGTGCTGATGATCTTGGTCTTCCTGAACTTCAGCGTGCGCAGCACATTGGTGGCGGCGGTCTCGATTCCAACCTCGATTGCAGCGGCGCTGATCCTGATGCGCTGGCTCCCTGGGAGCGTCAACGGGCTGCTGCAGACGCTGCCCGAGAGCGGCATTGTGACGTTCCTGACTCGCCTCTTCCCTGCCAGCGTCACGCTCAACATCATGACCTTGAGCGGCTTGACGGTCGCCATCGGGCGCGTGATTGATGACTCCATCGTGGTCTTGGAGAACATCTATCGGCAGCTGCAGAAAGGCATGGAAGCCAAGGAGGCAGTCATCAAAGGCACGCGTGATGTCAGCCTCGCCATCTTCGCCGCCACGCTGACAACGGTTGTCGTCTTCCTGCCGATCGGCCTCACAGGCGGCGTCATCGGCGAGTTCTTCCTGCCCTTCGGCTTGGCGGTCACTTATGCTCTAGGCGCGTCGTTCGTGGTCGCAATCACGACCGTGCCGGTTCTGGCGTTCATGTTCGTCCGCCAGCAGGGCATGCCTGAGGAGAAAGAAGGGCCGCTGGCGCGCGCCTACGTGCCTGTGCTGGAGTGGTCGCTCAAGAACAAGCTGACTGTGCTGGTGATCGCGGCGCTCTCGCTCTTGGCCGGCTTGGCGCTCTTCGCCACGCGCCCGACGACGTTCCTGCCCGCGCTCGGCGAGCCGCAAGTCACCATTGACGTGACCATGCCCGCCAACACGCCTATCGCGCAGACGGACTTGCTGGTGCGCGAGCTCGAGGCCTATCTTGAGA
>JAGHYP010000124.1 GCA_017743585.1 Chloroflexota bacterium | reverse complement strand
CTATAGCGCTCAGCTGCGTCGTGATGGCGATTTCCAAGTTGGTGGCAGCTAGCTTCAGACGTCCATCTTCTGTGGTGATCAGCACGTTGCCGAGGATCGGAATCGTAGGGCGCGCCGCCACAGCCCGCGCAATGGTATCCAACCCCTTTGCCAAATGTTCTTGCAGAACAGAAACCTGCATGGTGAGTTGCTACCTCGAGCAGAATGTGTGTTCTCTTAACCAGCTGACTGAGTATACCGCATTTTGTGTGTAAAGCTATAGTCAGAATACCCGCGAGGCTATGGCGCGCAGCGCGCTGCGACGGTATGCTTATGCGCGGAGTGTGCGATGCGCAGTACATCAACGCGCCTTTGGTGCTACAGCGTCTTATCGTGTCTGGCGCTGCTCGGCGCGGCGTGCAGCAGCCTTGGCGACTTGATCGGGCGGCGCCCGCTGCGCCCGACGCCAACTGCGCAGCCGTTTGCCACTGCTACCGTTGGCGGGCGCATCTCCGTGCCGCTGGCTGACGGCACGGCGCGTCCACTCGCCGAGTCGAGGCCGCAGCTTGGGCAAATCGTGGCGCCTGCCGCGACCGCAACTGCCATTGCCGCCACGATCAGCGCGGCGACCGCTGCTGCGCAAGCGCCGTTCGCGCCCCCGCCTTTCAACACAGGCGAGTGTCCGCAGCGCGGCAATCCGCCGCCGCCGCCGCCTACGCCCTTCAGCCAATACGCAGAAGCGATCAGCCTGTATCTCTCGGCAGGCGGCGCAGCCACGGTCGTAGAGGCGGCATTGCGCGCATGGGGCGCCGTGCGCGAGGGCGCGGTCGTGCAGAGCGACACTGATCTAACAGGCGACGGCGCGCCTGAGATCATCATCACAGCCTACGACCCGAGCCGTTTCCAAGCGGGCAAGCCCTCGCCCGGCCAATTGCTGGTCTTCGGCTGCGTGCAGCGCGCCTATCGCCTGCTCTACAGCACGCCTTATAGCCCTGAGAGCATGCTCCCCGTCTTGCATCGCGTGGGCGACATGAACGGCGACGCGCGCGCTGAGCTGGTCTATAGCCAGCGCTTCTGCACAGCGACCGAGTGCCTGACGCGCGCTCAGATTCTCTCGTGGAGCGAGTTGCTCGGTCAGTTCCGCCCGCTCAATCCGTTGCCGATTGACGCCACGAACGGTCGCATCGGCATCGGCGATCCTGATGGCGACGGCGTGCTGGAGCTGTTCGTGGCGTATAATCCGCCGCTCGATTTCAACGGCGCGCCGCCGCGCCGCTCGATTGTCTACTGGGATTGGGATGGCAGCAGCTATCTGCAGGCGCTGATCGCCTTAGAGCCTGCTGCTTACCGCATTCATGCCTTGCACGATGCCGATCAGCTCTTCGCTGCGCAGAATTGGCGCGATGCTATTCGTTTATACGATCGCGTGCGCGACGATCCGAGCCTACTTGCTTGGTCAGTCGTCAATGAGAGCGCCATGCTGCGCGCCTTTGCCACCTTGCGCAAGGCCTACGCCCAGCTGGCTGCCGAGCAGCGCCGCAATGCCAACGCGACCTTCGAGCTGCTCAGCGCTGAGAACCCACCCGGCACTCCCGGCGAAGGCTATGCGCTGATCGGGCGCACGTTCCTAGAGACGCTCAATCGCACGCGCGACCGCGCACGCGCCTGCGAAGCGGCGCGCGGCATTGCACAAGCGCGCCCTGAGACGCTGAGCGCCTTGAACAGCTACGGCACATCGCGCCTATACAGCCTGATGGACCTTTGTCCGTTCAATTGAGGAAGGTGTATGTTGACCGCTTGCCGCGCAGTGCGCATTTTAGGCGTGCCAATGGATATGGGACAGAGGCGGCGCGGCGTGGATATGGGGCCGAGCGCGCTTCGCTACGCAGGCCTACAGGAGCACCTGCGACGGCTCGGCTACGCTGTTCACGATTGCGGCAATCTAGACGTGCCTGTGGTGGAAGAAGTGACCGAGCGCGAGTCGAGCGCGCGCTACGTCGAAGCCGTGGCGGAAGTCTGCAACAGAGTCTATCAAGAGATTTTGGCGTGCGTGGCTGAAGATGACTTCGCCATTGTGTTGGGCGGCGATCACAGCATCAGCATCGGCAGCATCGCAGCCATGGCGCGCCGCCGACCGACGGGCGTGATCTGGGTGGATGCGCACGGCGATTTCAACACGCCTGAGACATCGCCTTCGGGCAACGTGCATGGTATGCCTGTCGCAGCGCTGATCGGGCAAGGCGCGCCGTCGCTCGTCAACGTCGGCTATGCAGGCGCCAAACTGCAGCCTTCGCAGATCGTGATGATCGGCGTGCGCGATCTCGATCCCGAAGAGCGCGTGCGGCTCGCCGAGAGCCACATCTCGGTCTTCACCATGGCTGAGATTGACGAGCACGGTATTGCCGAAGTGACGCGCCGCGCTCTGGATCGGCTGAACTTCATGGACGCGCTGCACGTCAGCCTCGATATGGACGCGCTCGATCCTGAAGACGCGCCCGGCGTTGGCACACCTGTGCGCGGCGGCATCAGCTACCGCGAGGCGCACCTGCTGATGGAAATTCTCGCGCGCTCGGGCAAGGTGCGCTCGATGGATATCGTGGAGATCAATCCGATCCTCGATCAGCGCAACCAAACCGCCGAGACCGCCGTCGCTTTGGCGGCGAGCCTGCTCGGCAAGCGCATTCTGTGAGCTGTTCTAACTGCCAATTGACAATTGTGCAGCGCTTCTTCACAATCGCGCGCGCACTCGACCTCGATTGACCGCGCCCTTTGCAAGGGCCTTTTGCAGGAGCATCCAACTGTGACGCAACCGCCTACCTCCATCTCGCCCGAAAGCCCTGTCTTCAGCGTTCCAAGCCATGCCTTAGTGCCAGTCAACGGCTATTTGAGCGCGCAAGTGGATATCCCACAATCGCGCATGTTCATCATCAAAAAGCTGCTGGCGACGTTCCGCGAAAGGCATCCTGAGCTGCCAGCCTATGACGCTTCGCAAGGCGATGGCGGCGCCAGCCTGCCCGGCGTGCCGCATAACTTGCTGGAGCGCGCCTTCGCGCTGCTCAAGCAGAACGGCACGGCTTACGATCCGCCGATAGGCACGCTCGCCTTCCGCAAGGCGACCGCTGAGCAGTATTGGCAGTTCAAGGCCGAGATCGGCTACGGCGCCGAGAACATCGCCGCGACCGACGGCGGGCGCGACGCGCTCATCAAGGTCTACCAAGCCATGCTGACGCTCGGCACGGGGCGCATCGGCGACGTCTTGTTGGTCTCGCGCGTGCCGTGGATCAGCTACTTGTGGGGACCGTATGGCATCGGGATGAACGTGCTGCTGGCGCCGGGCGCCGAGGCTGATGGCTGGGAATACACGGAAGATGGCCTAGCGGAGAGCGTCGCCTATTGCGCCAAATACGGCGGCGGACGGCGCGTGGCAGGGTTGGTGATCACCTCGCCTGATAATCCGACAGGGCGCACGCTGAGCATGGAGCGCCAGATCGCGCTGGCGCAGAAGGCGTTCGCGCTCGGCATCCCGTTCGTGCTGTTCGATTGGATGTATCACCAGATCACAGAAGGCGCGCCTGCCGATATCAACGCCTTGCTAGGCGCTTTTGCGCCTGAAGAGCGCGCGCGCATCATCGTGCTGGACGGCTTGACCAAGTCGCTGGGCGCTTCCAACATCCGCGCGGCGCATGTGGTGGCGGCTAAGCCTGTGATCGAGTTCATCGCCAGCCGCAGCTCGCACGGCGTGATGCCGAACTTCTTCGGTCAGGCAGTGGCACAAGCCGCGTATGAGATCGGCTTCCGCCAAGCGGCGGCCTCTATTATCGAGCCGATCAACGCCAGTCGCGCCATTGTGCGCGCTTTCATGAAGGAGAAAGGCTACCGCGCTGTGATCGGCGACGGCGGCTATTACGCCTTCATTGATTGCACTGAGGCGATTCGGCGCGGCAATTTGGCAGATTCCATAGCGCTGGTCGAGTACATGGCAGAGAACTTCGGGCTGACAGTGATCGCAGGCAGCTATTTCTCAGAAGCGGGCAAAAATTGGATTCGCTTCTCGTATGCAATGCCGCCTGAGATCACGGCGAAGGCGCTAGAGCGCTTCGACGAGGCGATGCGCTCGCTCTGAGGCTTATCGCGCGCCGCCGGGCATGCTACAATTGAAGCATCCGACTACGAGGATGCTTCGGAGTTGCCCGATGAAGCCCGCCGAGCCGATCTACCTCGATCACGCGGCGACCACGCCGACCGATCCGCAAGTGGTCGAGGCGATGTTGCCATACTTCAGCCAAGTGTACGGCAATCCGTCATCCTCGCATCGCTTCGGGCGCCGCGCTGAGGACGCAGTCGAGCGCGCGCGCGATAGCGTAGCGCAGCTGCTCAATTGTGCGCGCGATGAGATCATCTTCACAAGCTGCGGCACTGAGAGCGACAACTTAGCGCTGCGCGGCGTGGCGCTGCGAGCAATCGCCGAGGGCAAACGCGCTCACATCTTCACAGCGCACACTGAGCATCACGCCGTGAGCCGCACAGCTGAGCAATTGGCGCGCTTGAATCTGGCGCGCCTGACTTGGCTGACGCCTGAGCCTGACGGCACTATCGCGCCGCACACGCTTCAAGCAGCCCTGCAGCGCTTGCAGCCTGATGAGATCGGCTTGGTCAGCGTGATGTACGCCAATAACGAGATCGGCACTGTGCAGCCTATCGCTGCGCTCTCCGATGTCGCGCGCGCGCATGGCGCGCTCTTCCACACCGATGCCGTCCAAGCCGCCGGTCAGCTTTCGTTGGACGTACGCGCGCTCGGCGTGGATATGTTGGCGCTCTCAGCGCACAAGTTCTACGGACCGAAGGGCGTCGGCTTGCTGTACGTGCGGCGCGGCGTCGCGCTCTACAGCGCGCAGACAGGCGGCGGTCAGGAGCATCATCTTCGGGCAGGCACGCACAACGTCCCGCTGATCGTCGGCATGGCGCGCGCGCTTGAGCTTGCCTACGCCGATCTGCCCGCGCGCGTGGCGCACTACACACACCTGCGCGACCGTCTGATCGACGGCGTGCTGAGCAGCGTGCCGGGCGCGCAACTGACAGGCGCTGAGAAGGCGCGCCGTCTGCCGAACCATGCCAGTTTCACTTTCGCGGGCATTGAGGCAAACGCGCTGTTGATGTACCTTGACCTGAACGGCATCGCCGCTAGCAGCGGCTCGGCGTGTAACACGGGCAATCCGCAGCCGAGCGATGTGCTGTTGGCGATTGGCTTGGCGCCCGAGCAAGCGCTCGGCAGCCTGCGCTTGACCGTCGGCAAGCAGAACACAGCCGCTGAGATTGACTATGCCCTGCAGATGCTGCAAGTGGCCGTCGAGCGGCTGCGCAAGGTGCGGCAGGCGCACGGCATTGCCTAGAGAGCGCCGCTGCACGTCGCGGCCAACAGACTTGTTCTCACTGCTGCCGATCTCAGCACAACCAGCCGCGCTGCAGTCGCCGCCTTGCTAAGCGCCATCAAGCACGATCTGGCCGGCTTAGAGCTGCTAGAGCGCGCAGCGCGCCGACTCGAGGATTTGTTCTAGCTTGAGGTGACGAGATGCCGCGCAAACCTAAGCTGCGCGATGAGCTGTACGATGAGCTGGACCTAGATTTCCAAGCGAGCAAACGCCGCTCGATCTCACAACGCGCCTCAGAGGCGCTGCGCCGAATCATAGCGGCAGAGAACGCAGGCGAAGCGCTGCTCAAGATCGGCATCGTGCTGCTCAGCGCTTGGCTGTTGGCGTCCGCGATCCAGCAGCTGGTGATCGCCGCGCTGGTGATCGGCGCGCTCTGGCTGATCTTCGATGTGATCCGCCGCAACAGCTTGCGCTAACAGCCGAACGGAATGGCGATATTGTAGAGCGTCCCGCTCTCCAGCAGGCTGTAAGTGATGGTCAGCGTGCCGCTCAGCTGCTTATCGCCCTGAAAGATCGGCACGAGCACGCTCTCCAAGCGCAAGGTGAGCATGTAATCTGCCACGGCGTTCAAACTCGGCACGACCCATAGGTCGCCTGAGAGGATGTCAATCGTGCCGCCTTGTGTCGGCGTGATCAACGGCAGCTCGACGTCGCTTGGCACGAAGCCGTAGTGCCAGAGCGCCATATTGCGCGCCGTCTTGCGCCCGTAGGTATGCCGTGCGAAGCGCACGCCGCCAATCAGGTCGCCGATGCTCAGCTCTGCGGCGCGCCGCCGATTCGGATCGTCGGTCACCACGCTGCACTTGCCATTTTGATCCACGAAGTAGAACGTATTGCCTAAGCGCACGCCTTCCACGTTGCGTTCCCCGGTCAGCGCGAAGGCGTCGCCTTCGGCGCGCAGCACCACGCGCCGCTCGCCGCTGAGCTGATTGCTGAAGATATCAGCGGTCAGCGTGCCGCTGACGGGCTGTGTGCCGCCTGCGAAGAAGCCGTCAAAGCGGATAACGAGCTGCGCGCGCCAGCTCGGCAGCGCTTCAAGGTTGCGGTCAATCGGCAGGAAGCGCACGCCTTGATCGAAGCCTGGCGGCGGCGCATTCTGCGTGATGAATGCTGCTGTCTGCGCCATTTCGAGCGTTGTCAGTGTCGGCAGCGTTTGCACTTCGCAAGCGGCAATCAGCAGGCAGGCGAGCAGGCACAGCGGCGCACGGCGCATGGCGAATCAGCCTTCATCATGGCGAATCAGCCTTTATCGTCGTGCAGGCGCGTCTTCTGGTATGCGATGACTTGGTCAATGGTCTCATCGAGCGGCGTGGTCGGCCGCCAGCCGATGCAGGCGCGAATTTTGCGGATATCAGGCACGCGGCGGCGCATATCCTCAAAGCCTGCCTCGTACGCCTGATCGTAGGGGACGAATTGAATTTCGGAGCGGCTGCCTGTGCGCGCCTTGATCCGCTCCGCTAGCTCGTAGATGCTGATCTCCTCATCGCTGCCGATGTTGAAGACTTCGCCGTTCACGTTGGACGCCTCGCCTAAGCCGATGATCGCCTCCACGGCGTCGTTCACGTTGCAGAAGCAACGCCGCTGCGTCCCATCGCCATAGACCTGAATCGGCTCGTTTTTGAGCGCCCAGCGCACAAAGCGCGGCATGACCATACCGTAGTGTCCGCGTTGGCGCGCGCCGACCGTGTTGAAGAGTCGGAAGATCACCACAGGCAGCCCTGCCTCGCGATGATAGGCGAGCGCGAGGAATTCGTCCAGCTCCTTCGAAGCGGCGTAGCTCCAGCGACTTTTGGTGGTCGGGCCGAGCGTGCGATCGTCATCTTCGCTGAACGGCACTTTCTCATTCTTGCCGTAGACCTCGCTTGTTGAGGCGAGCAGCACCTTGCGCCGGTAGCGGCGCGCTGTCTTCAGCACCACTTCCGTGCCGCCGACGTTGACCTCGATTGTGTCAATTGGCGAGCTGACGATGTTCAGCACGCCAACTGCCGCCGCCAAGTGATAGATCACATCGCACTCGCTCACCAAGCGATCCATGACCACTGTGTTGCGGATATCCTCAATGGCGAAGCGAAAGCCGATCCGCTTCTCGAGCGGCGCGATGTTCTCAAAGCGACCTGTGCTGAGATTATCGATCACGGTCACTTCGTAGCCGCGATTCAGCAATTGCTCAGCCAGATGGCTGCCGATGAAGCCTGCACCGCCAGTGATCAGCGCGCGCGTTGGCATAGCCGAAGTTATCTTCTCTGTTGTCCGCTCAGATTATGCCGCAGCCGAGGTGCAAAGGCAACGCGCCGACGCGGCACGAGCTTCGCCTGCGCGCTGAAGATGCGCTGCACATGGCGCTGCACAGAAGGGCTAACCGATGAGCGCGCCTGCGCGTCCAAGCCGCGCCTGCTCAGCCGCCGCGCCGCAAGCGCCGCAAGTCCTCAAGGCGCTGACCCAGGATTACTTGAACAAAAAGCGGCTGCTGCGAAATGCTGGCATCTAGCACACGCTCCAGCAAAT
>JAGHYP010000123.1 GCA_017743585.1 Chloroflexota bacterium | reverse complement strand
TACTCGGCGACGTGCTGCGCGGGCGCTCGTCAGGCAGCGTTGGCGGCGGCGCGCGGCGCGGGCGTTCATCGGGCAAGGTCGGCGGCGCTGCCGAGCGCTGCTGAGCGGGCGCAGGCGCTGAGGCCGCTGCGCTGGCGGTCAGATTGACCGAGTTGCTGAGCGCAGGCGGCGCAGGCGGAGCGAGGCGCGGCGGCTCGGGCTGGCGCCTCAAGCTTTGCCGTTGCGCTTCCATCAGGATGCGCACTTGCTGGCGCGTCAGCGGCCCGCGCAGGTAGGACATCGCCCAGCGCGAATGCACAAGCAGCGGACCGCCGCTATTGTGGACGTTGTGCAGCACGAACACGCGCGGCGCCAAGCCTGAGATCAGCCGATCCAACGTAGCGATATCCAGCTTGGTACCGGCGGTGGCAGCTGATTCCAAGCCGCCGAGGACGCGCCGCTTGTCGTTCTCGGTCTGCAGCTTGCCGATGAACCACGTGCCAGTGTTCGAGAGCCCTTTGTAATCGAGATCGCCTGGATTTTGCGTCGCCAGCACCAAGCCGATGCCGAAGGCGCGTGCCGTCTTGAGCAAACGTAGCAATGGCTCTTTGGTCGGCGGGTTGTGCGGCGCCGGCGGGATGTGGCCGAAGACTTCATCGAAGTACAGAATGGCGCGCAAGCTGGTCGTGCCGCTCAGCGAGCGCATCCAAGCCAGCACGTTCTCTAGGATCAGCGTGATCATGAACATGCGCTCGTTATCGGTCAGATGGGCGAGGTAGAAGATCGCCACGCGCGGGCGGCCTTCAGGCGTGTAGAGCAAGCGGCGCATGTCGAGCGGCTCGCCGCTGATCCAAGTCTGGAAGGACGGAGCGGCGATGATGTGGTTGAGTTCCTTCGCCAAGCGGAAGCGGTCGCGCTCAGGGAAGAAAGTGTTCACATCGAAGACGCCCAGACGGCTGAATGGCGGGTTCTGCACGCGCAGGATGATCTCTTCCAGCGATAAATCCTCGCCGCGCCGCCAAGCCTCTTCGAAGATGTTGCTGATCAGCACATGCTCGCGGTCCTTGACAGGCTCGACTTGCCTGCCAATGAGCGCCATCAGGGCGGTCACAATGCCGCTGATCTGCTCGCGGTGGAATTCTTCGTTGCCCTCCCAGCCATCGCGCGGCGCCTGAAACGAGGCGAGGATGCTGATCGGCAGCCCTGCATCCGAGCCGGGCGTGTAGATAGTATACTGAGCGGCGTTCTTGGCGGCCGCCATGCGCGCGCTGCTGATGCCCCAGCTCGCCAAGCCCTCGCGCCACTGCTGCGCGACCTCAGCCGCGTACTCGTCAATACCCAAGCCGGCGCGCTGCGCATCGCTCGGATTGACCCACGGCCTGAAGTCCTCGGGGCGCAGCTCCGGAAAATTCAGCAGCAAATTGGTGATATCGCCCTTCGGATCGATCACAATAGCAGGCACGCCGTCTAAGACGGCCTCTTCCAGCAAGGCGATGCACATCCCCGTCTTGCCGCTGCCCGTCATGCCGACCACAACCGCGTGCGTGGTCAAATCGCGCGAGTCGTAATAGATCACCTCATCAGCAAGGCGCTGCGTCTCAGGATCGTAGCGCCGCCCGAGATAGAACGTGGTTGGTGCCTCGATAAATGGCATAGTTCTGCTGCCCTTTCTCTCTCACGTCAATGCAGAAGGCTGCCCAGCGCGTACCAACACCTATAGCATACCACATTTGCGGACAATTGATCGCGTTCAGCGCGCCTTCCGCTGCGATAGAGCGATAGAGGCGTTACGCAGCAGCGCTCCTCAAGGCAGCGGTTATGCTGGACGTAACGAAATGAACATCTGCATAACGAATCTGTAAAAGATGGCGAGCGTCGCATGAAAAAGGCGCTGACAAGCAAGTATAATCTGAGCGATGAATTGTGGATTTGCTACGAGCTATAAAGCAATCGACATGACTGTTCCCAGAAGCCAACCTCGCTCTATTCTGCTCGTGGACGATGAAGCCGAGTTGCTGGATTTATTCGAGCTCGCGCTCGCCCGTCTGAATTGCGCGCTCTACAAAGCTGAGAGCGGCAGGCGCGCCCTTGAAATCCTCGCAGAACTCGTCCCAACGCTGATCGTGCTAGAGCTTGCCATGTCCGAGGTGAGCGGCATTGATGTGCTGGAAGCAGTTCGTAGCAATCCCGCCTACGATCGGACTAAAATCGTGGTCTTGACCGCTGTTCCCTTATTGCTAGAGCCTCATCACGTGAGAATGGTGGATATGGTCTTGACCAAACCCGTGACGCCGCGCAGCTTGGGGAGCATCATCTGCAATTTGTTGAACGGCTAGGCGCCAGTCGGGATGCAGCGCTTCGGAATATCGCTGAGCGCAGCGCGCCAGCATTGGAAAGTCGGCTTGCTCATCATCCTCTCAGTCCTTCTTGTGGCAATCATCTGGATCGCTGCGCTCGGACATGCGCATCATGAGCGCCAGATGGCGCTCAGCGCATTTGAGCGGCGCAGCAGAAGCGCTTTGCAGCAGACGACGAGCGTGCTACGCGCCTTGCTCGAGCAGCAGATCGCGCTGCCGATGCCGAGCGATGCTGACGCGCTCGTCGCGGCGCAGACACGCCGCGTGTTGGCGGCTGCACAGACCCTCGCCGATGTCACGGTCTGGTCGCGTTGCCTCAACTGCCGCGCCGAGCCGCTCTCAGAGCCTGCCGAGCGCCCCGTGCCCGAGCTGCTGCGCGCGCTGATAGCCGAACGCGAGGGCTTCATCAGCTACGCCGACGAGGGCGGCGTGCCGATGTTGGCGGCGTGGACGACGCTCGATTTAGGCGCACAAGCTTGGCGGATAGGTTTCTCGTTGCCCCTGCAATCTGCCCTAGCGCAGGTCGAGCTGCACACACAGAGCTTTGTTCTGCTGGCTGCGTTCTGCACAGCGCTGATCTTCGGCGCAGCGCTGGTCACATGGCTGACCTCGCAACGCGAGCGACAAATTCTTCGGGATCTGCGCGCCTCTCGAAGGGACGCGCGTAAGCAGCGCGCCGTGACCGAAGCGCTCAGCGAGATCGGCTTGGCGCTGACCAGCGTTCTGGAATTTGAAGAAGTGATAGAGCGTGTCTTGCACAGCGTCAGGCGCGTTGTGCCTTACACCAGCGTGAGCATCTTCATCGCCGATGGAGACGCCTATCGCCTTGCCTATGGGCGCTTCCCTGAAGATGAAGCAGCGCACGTCGAGCGCTACGCGCTCTCGCCCGACTTACGACGCGTCTTCGACGAGATGGTGCGCACGCGGCAGACGCGCTTGATCAAAGATACCGAGACCGATCCGCGCTGGATCACAATTGAGCGCCAGTCATGGGTGAAATCCTACGTCGGCGTGCCGATCAGGGTCAACGATCAGGTGATCGGCATCCTAAACTTGGGCAGCGATCGGCGCCACTACTACACCGAGCAACATGCCGAGCTGCTGCGCCTTTTCGCCGTGCAGGCAGGAATTGCCTTGCAAAATGCGCGGCTTTACGCCGAATCGCGCCGTCATGCCGCCGAGCTTGAGCAGCGCATCCAAGAGCGGACGCTGCAGCTGACGCAGCGCAGCGCGCTCTTCGAAGCAATTGTCGAGAACATGACCGACGGCTTGGCGTACTTCGATTTGCGCACGCGACGGGCGCTTTACGTGAACACGGCTTTCGCGAGAATCGCAGGCTGCGCCAAAGAAGAGCTGCTCGATCAGCCAATGGAAGCTTTCAAGCGCTTCTTTCGCGATCCTCGTCTCTTCGAGGAAAGCATGGCGCGCTTGCGAGACACGAGCAAGCTAGGCACAACGTGGAAAGTAGAGTTTGAAGCAGTCCGCGCTGATGGCAGCGCGTTCATCTGCGCCCTGACGGCGACCGTTGTCCGCAACGCCGAAGGCACGCCGATCGGTCAGCTGAACCTTGTGCGCGACGTCACAGACGAGCGCGCGCTTCAAAAGCAGCGCGAGCGCTTCATCGCGAACGCCTCACACGAGCTGCGCACGCCGATCACAAACCTGAAATTGCGGCTCTACCTCGCGCAACGCGATCCGAACAATCTGAGCAAGCATTTCGCAGTGATGGGAAGCATGGTCGTCCACCTCACGCGCCTTGTTGAGAGCCTGCTCGACCTGCCGCGCTTTGAGCAAGGGACGCTAATCCTTCGCCGCGAGACGGTCAACTTGTGCGATTTGCTGCGCACAGCCTTCGAGATGCATCAGCCGAGCGCAGCCGAGCGCCAAATCGCCTTCCACCTGAGCCTGCCTGAGCGCTGTGTGAGCGTCAGCGCCGATCCGATGCGCCTGATGCAAGTGATGGATAACTTGATTGCGAATGCGCTCAATTACACGCCGAGCGGCGGCGCTGTGCGCGTGGCGCTCAGCCTGCAAACCGAAGACGAGCCGAAAATGGCTTGCATTCGCGTGATAGACAACGGCATCGGCATCCCGTCTGAGGCGCTCGACAACATCTTCGAGCCGTTCTTTCGCGCTAGGACGGTTCAAAATGTGCGCGGCACAGGCTTAGGCTTGACCATTGCCAAACAGATCGTCGAGCTGCATGGCGGCAGCATCTTCATCGAGAGTCAGGAAGGCGTAGGCAGCACGTTCACTGTGCAGCTGCCTCTGGTCAGCCCTGATCGCAGTCAAGATTGCTAATCAACCTTGATCACTAAACATGCTCAACCTTGACGGCGTGCGCGCGCTCTATGCGCAGACTGCAGCGCGCTATGAGCCCGACATCGCGCAGGCAATGGATGTCATGGCGCGCAGCCTTGCGGCGTGGATCGCGCGTTGTGTCTGCGCGCACATGCAAGGCGCGCTTCACGATCCGTTCGATCTGCCGCAGCCCAGTGCTTCTCCAAGCCTGCGGCTCGCCCTCGATATCGGCACAGGCACTGCGCTTCTGGCGCGGCGCATGGCAAGCTTTGCGCGGCGCGCAATCGGCGTGGATATCTCAGCGCCAATGCTGGCAGTTGGGCGCGACGCCTTGCGGCGCGAGCGCTTGGCGCATGTGTGGCTCGGGCAGGCCGACCTGCATCAGCTGCCATTGCCGCGCGCCAGCGTAGACTTGATCGGCGCGTCTTTCGGGCTGAATCACAGCGCGCCGCGCCGCGCCCTGCGGGAATTGGCGCGCGTCTTGCGTCCGAATGGCTTGCTGCTGTGCCAAGAGTGGGGCACGCTCGACGATCTCTCGCGCGCTTTTGAGGTCGCCTTTGAGCAGGTCTTGGCGGCGCACGGGCGCGCTGCACCTGCCTTCGAGCTGCCTGAGCTATGGCAAGCGCAGCTGCAAGACGCTGAAGATTACTGCACTGCGTTCAAGGCGGCAGGGTTCAGCCTTGCTTGGGCGCGCGAGGCAGCTTTTGTGGACATTCGCTTCCCCGATGTGCGAGCGTTCATCGCTTACAAGTTGGCTTGGCCAGCGCGCCGCTTGCCTTTTGAGTCGCTCTCGGACTCGGCGCGCCGCGAGTGCCTGAACGCGCTCCAAACTGCGCTGGCGCCGCACTGCGCCACCGATGGCAGCTTGCTTTGGCAGCCGCCGCTGATCCGCTTGTGCGCCGTCCGCTAGTTGACCGCTTTAGCAAAGTGTGTAGACTCATAGCCAAGCGCTACCCACAGGCAAGGGGTATTCAGAATGATCTATGGAGCTACCCTTCACGTTTCAGCGTTTGCCGCCTGAGGCACTTGAGGTGCTGCGCTTTCTCTACAATCGGCAGGCAGCGGCTGCCAGCGCTGAAATTGAGCAAGGTGCGCAGCTCTCTAGGCGTCTCGTCGGGCGCGCCATTCGCCGCTTGGTGAATTTGCGCCTGATCCAGCTCAATCACAACAAATACGAGCTGACCAGCGACGGTCAATTGGTGGCGCACCAGTTAGCAGAATACGATGCCGCCATAGCTGCCAAAGGCAGTGGAGATGCTGAGCCACCTAGAGTGCCGCGCCGCCTGACCGTTGTCATGCCGCGCGTGCTGCCTGCTAACGCGCCGACAGACCTGTTCGTCGGAGTCAACCCGCCGACGGCGAATACGCCGCTTCTGCCGCATCCAGCGCACATCACGCTGCGCGCCAGCGCCTTAGGCGGCACCCTGAGCAGCGCTGAGTTCAGCCTTGTAGTGCCTGTGGATAAGGCTGCCGTGCCCGTCAAGCTCAGCCTGACGCCGAATCAGGCAGGGCGTGCGGTGCGCGTGCGGATTGACGCCTTTCAAGCAATGGATGCTGATCTGCTCCGATTTGAGCCGCTCGGCGGCATGTACTTCGATATGCGCGTCGCAATGGACTCCAATCACGATAGTGCATTGCGCGCCGTCGGCATGGATTTGCTCCTCAAGCCGACTCGCTTCTAGCGCACAAGAGACTCTTCAAAATTTGGCGGCGCGCCGCACGGCACAACGGCTATGATGCAACCTGTCAAGGCTTAGTTTCATGGATTCTACGTGCATGCGCGCTGAGCGTGTATAATGACACTGCCACGACTCTGATCACAGCAAGGTTCAGCACCTCATGACGCTCATCTTGATCGGCGCGATGGCGCTGTGCGCGCTGATCAGCCCTGCACTCGGCGCGCTGCGCTTGCCGTTCCTGATGCTCAGCAGCGCGATCTTCCTCGCCTTGCTGCAGTTCGATGCATCGCCGACGCTTTGGTTGCCATTGGCGTCGCTCGGCTTGACTGTTGGCGTGTGGCTGCTGACCGCGCGCGAGAGCCCTGCGCGGCGGCGCATGGCGCTGGTGGCGATCTTCAGCATCATCGGCCTCTTCGCCGCCTTGAAGCTGCCCGCGCTGCAGGCGACGCTTGCGGGCGCGCTCAACATCGGGCAGAACTTCGCATGGATTGGCTTCTCGTACCTCGCCTTTCGGCTGTTGCACGTCTTGCTGGACTTTCGCAGCGGCCGGCTGAAGCAGCTGAGCCTGCCGCAATTCGTGCTGTACGCGCTCTTCTTCCCTGCGATAGCCGCTGGGCCGATCGCGCGCGTTGAGCACTTTGCTCAGGCGCTGGCGGCGCCGCAGGGCGCTGAGCGGCTGACGCACGGAGCAGTGCGCTTGATGCGCGGCTTGTTCAAAAAATTCGTCCTGGCGGATTCAATCGCGCTGATGGCGCTCTCGCCGCAGCTGGCGAACGACGCGCTGACAGGAACGCTGAGCGGCACATTGACGCTCTGGCTGGCGCTATACGCCTATGCTTTCCGGCTCTTCTGGGATTTCAGCGGCTATACGGATATCGCCATCGGCATCGGCATCTGGGCGGGCATCAAGCTGCCTGAGAATTTCGACGCGCCGTACTTGAAGCGCAATCTGCAGGCCTTTTGGAATAGCTGGCACATGACGCTCTCGGCGTGGTTTCGCGTGTATTTCTTCATGCCCGCCAGTCGCGAGCTGCTGCGCACGCCGCTCAAGGCGTGGCGCGAAGGCGTGGTGCTTGTGGCGCAGCTCAGCACGATGATCCTGATCGGCTTGTGGCACGGCGCAGCGCTCAATTTTGTGCTATGGGGCGCTTGGCACGGCGTTGGATTGTGGCTCTTCAGGCAGTGGTCGGCGCGCGCGGCGCGCTGGGATGCTTTTGTGCAGGCGCATCCGCCCTTGGCGCGCTTGATCGGCGTTTTGAGCGTGCTGCTGACGTTCCACTATGTGGCGCTCGGCTGGGTCTTCTTCGCCTTGCCGGAGCCTGAGCTGATCGGCAAAGTGTGGCGAGGACTTTTTGGCGGATGAAGGAAACAGTGCGCTGGTGGCGCGTCTTGCTGAAGGCGGCAGCGCTCTTCGCGTTGTTCAACATAGTTTGGTACGTGGCGCAGCCGCTGACAATCCTGAACAAGCTGAGCGTGTACGGCGTGTTGTTTCCGCCGCGCGAGCGCTTTCCGTTTGCCGAGTTTCCTGAGGCCTCTTACGCCGTCAGCATAGATAGTCTGGATCAGCTTTTCGTGTCACATCGCATTGCGCTGCCGAAAGCAGCCGACGAGTTCCGCGTGGTATTGCTGGGCGATTCGGCAGTCTGGGGCTATTTGCTGCGCGCCGATCAGACG
>JAGHYP010000122.1 GCA_017743585.1 Chloroflexota bacterium | reverse complement strand
GCAGCGTCAGATGTGTATAAGAGACAGTCAACAACCTGCGCAACAGCACTACTGGCGGCGTGTTCAACGACATCGCTAATAGCATCATCGGCAACTTGCGGAATAGCACGGGCGCGGGCGCCGGCCCGTTCAACCAACTCGCCGACGCGATGATCAACGCGATGGGCGGCTCAAGCGGCGGCGCAGAAGGCAGCACGGCCAGCGGCTCGAGCGGCGCCAGCGCCCCTAGCAGCAGCGCTGGCAGTGGCAGCGGATTGAGCAGTGGCTCTGGCAGCGGCGTAGGTGGTGGTTCTGGTGGCGGCTTGGGCGGCAGCGGCTCAGGTGGCGGCAGCGGCTTAAGCTCAGGCGGCACAACAGGCGCGCTGAGCGAGGCGCTTAGTCGCCTAGAGAAGATGGATCAATTGCGTGCGGCGCTGCGCGATGCAGTCGCCAGGATCACGGGCATGAGCCCATCTGAGCTAGGCTCAGCGCTTGGCGGCGTCCTAGCAGGCAGATCGGGCATGGTGATCGGCGGCGCGCTCGGCAGCGCAATCGAAGGAGCAGCCCGCCCTGCAAGCAGCAGCGGCTCTTCCGAGTCGCTCGGCACGCTCTGAGAATTGACGCTGAAAAGAGATTTCAGACAGGCTGCGCTAGCGCCTCGACGATCTCAGCCGCCATCTCATACTTGCCGAAAGGCGGGATGATATATGCGCCTTGCACCATGCCGCGCAGGTCGCGCAGTATCTCAGCCGCGATTTGCACGCCGACCGCAGGTGCGACATCGCCTGCCGCTGCGATGCGCGCCATGATCGACTCAGGGATGCTGATGCCGGGCACCTCGTTGTTCAAGAAATTGGCATGCCGCGCGCCGTACAGCGGCAAAATACCGACCAAGATCGGCAGCGTCAGCGGCCCGTATAACTCCTCATAACGCTTCAGGAATTGCTCGACCTTGCGCGGCTCGTAGACGCTCTGCGTCATCGCGAAGTCGGCGCCTGCCTCGATCTTCTTGCGCAGCGAGCTGATCTCAGCATCTATATCCTTCGGCGTCAAGTTCAGGGCGCAGCCAACTGTGAAAGCGGTCGGTTGACCGATGCTATTGCCCGCCTGATCCCGACCGCCGTTCAAGTTATGCTTGATCAGCCTGATCAAGCCGCTCGGCAGGATATCACACTTGTCGTTTGCATCGGGATAATCGCCGATGGCGGTCGGGTCGCCCATCACGACGAGGATGTTGCGCACATTCAGGGCGTGCGCAGCCAATAGATCGCCTTGCACGCGCAAAATGTTGCGTCCGCGGGTGGGGAAATGCAGGATCGTCTCCATGCCCAGCCGATCTTGAATCAAATGGCAGATTGCCCATGGGCTCATGCGCATGCGCGCCATTGGGCTATCAGAGACGTCAATGCAATCCACGCCTGCTTCCTGCAGCATCTGCGCTGCGGCGAGCACTTTCTGCGCGTTGAAGCTGCGCGGCGGCGGCATTTCTACCGTGATGAAGAACTTGCCCGCCGCCAACTTCTGCGCAAGACGCGTTGGCGCTAGCTGGGCATCGCCGGCGCTGAGCGGATTCGGCTCTGCGGACGTGATCACGATGCGCGGCGTGCGCCCAGGCGCATCTAGCGCAGCGCGCATGGCGCGGATATGTTCAGGCGTTGTGCCGCAGCAGCCGCCCACGCAGCTGACGCCCCATTCTACGAAATCGCCGAGTATGTGCGCAAATGGCTGCGGCTGCATCGGATAGACCACCTCGCCGTCTACATTGAGCGGCAAGCCTGCGTTCGGCAGCACGCTGATCGGCTTGGTGCTATGCTCGACCAAGTAGCGGATCGGCTCGCGCATATGCTCAGGGCCGGTCGAGCAGTTCAATCCGATCACGTCCACAGGCAGCGCCTCGAGGATTGCCAGCACTGCGGCGATATCCGTGCCGAGCAGCATCTTGCCTGAGACATCTAGCGTGACCTGCACCTGCAGCGCCACGCGATTGCCGCTCTCTTGGAAGTAGCGCGTGATGCCATAGACCGCAGCGCGCACTTCCAAGATATCTTGGCTGGTCTCCACCAAGACGACGTCTACGCCTCCCTCGACCAATCCGCGCGCCTGCTCCGCGAAAACATCCGCCAGCTCATCAAAAATGATGTTGGAGAGATCAGGGTCGTCAGAAGACGGCAACTTGCCGCTTGGCCCGATGCTGCCTGCCACATAGCGCGGAATGCCTGTCTCAGCGGCGAACCTATCGGCAACTTGGCGCGCAAGCTGCGCAGCCGCACGATTGATCTCCAAGACGCGATCCTGCAGGCCGTATTCAGCGAGCGTGATCCGATTCGAGCGGAAAGTGTTCGTCTCGATGACCTCACAGCCGACCGCCAAAAAGCTGGCGTGGATTTCCTCGATCACGTCAGGGCGCGTGATAACTAGATAATCGTTGCAGCCGTTGAGATGCTCGCCGCCGAAATCTTGAGCGCTCAGCTTGTAGCGCTGGATGTTGGTGCCCATCGCGCCGTCGTAGACCAGCACGTGATCGCGGATTGCCTCTAGGTAGCGTAGATTCTCAGCCATATCTCACAAGCGCCTCCGTCTTGCAACGCGCGAGCCTCGCTTCGGCGTGCGCAGCGCGTTCGCGTAATGCCCATAGCGGCCATTCAAGACGTGAAAATCAAATCAGCGTCTGCCCAGGTGTAGCCTTTCTCGGACATCGCAAACAGCTCGCGGCGTCGGTAGGCCTCTGGCTGGCGCGCCCTGCGCCTATCCCAAGCCATCGCGTACGCTGCGATGTCTTTGGCCGACCACACGCCAAGCGCGCTGTGCTGTGAGTATAGCTCAGGCATCGCGATCCGCTCTGAGGCAACATCGAGCGTCAGGCGTTGCGCCTGCAAAGACCTGATCAGGGACTTGATCAAGCGACTGCGATCGCGTTCCGCAAGGAGATGGCTCATTGCCTCGATGTCCTCTGGCGTGATATCGCACTATGGCGTGGTATGGTCGGCTTCGCCAAGAATGCAAAACGCCTCTCCGCGATGAGAGAGGCGCTCAATGCCATCCTGCTCAGCGTCGCCGTCTCTCACCATGCACGAATGCGCATGTGAGGCCCCGTTCCGACGCTTCAGAGGTTGCCTATCGCCCCGAGAATATAGCGCAAGTGCGCGCGCTTGTCAACTGGTCTCCAAAATTGGCTCGCAACCGACCGTGACCGAGAGCGCTAAGCCGAGCAAGCCGATCTCAGCAGGAAAGCGCGCCCGGTCGGCTAGGTTCAAGGTCAGCAATGGGCAGCACAATAGCGCCGATTGTAACAGGGCCGTGAGAGTCTCGGGCGATTCGCCGCGCCGCGTCAGCTCTAGCCAGATCGGGCGCAGGACGCGCTCAAGTTTGCTGGCGCGGAACATCTTGCGCACTGCGGATGGCGCGTAGTTGTGCTCCACGCGCAGTTGCTCGCCGTCGTCGCTGTAGCTGATCTGCAGGCGCGCCGCCACTTCTTGAGGATGATATATCCAAGTCGCCAGCACATTGTGAAAGAGCGGCTTGGCTAGGTCGAGCAGCGGGTGATGCCTGCCGCCGAAGGCGGGATCGAAGTAGCGCAAGCCCGCCGGCGTGAAGAAGACATTGCCGTTGTGCGCATCGCCGTGTCCTACGATGCTCCAAGAGGGCTGATCGGGGTCGAGGAAGCGCTTAGCGCGCTCGATCAGCGTGTCGAGCGTGCATGGGTAGGCTTTGCCGTTGATGACCCAGCGCCGCGCGAGCAACGCTTCCCAGTCCAAGCAGCCCTGCGGCAACACGAACGGCTTGCCGACGTAAAACTTAGCGTAGCGACCGCCTGTCAGGCGGTGGTAGAAAAGCTGATGGATCGGCGCTTTGGCGTTCTCAGGCGCGGTGATCGGACGCAGCGTGGCGCGGTAAATCTCGAAAAGTTGCGCATCGGCGGCATTTTGAGCGGCAGTCAACGCGCCTAGGTCATTCCGCTGACCGTGATCGAGCGCATACGCTACCTCAAAGACGCTCGGCTCGTTGATCAGGTCATAAATCAAGAACTGCTTGCCGTACTCAGTTGAAGCGTAGAGCGGCGCGATCACGGGATAGCCGACTTCAGCAAGCAGTTGCGTGTTGTAGTACTCGCTGATCACGCTGTTTGGCTCAACGTGCGTCTTGAAAAACAAACGGCGTCCATCGGCGAGCGTGAGGTAGCCGCTGAACGAATTGAGCGAGACAGCCTGCGGACGCAGCTCGACGCGGATGGCGGCTAGTTTCGGGAATAGCTCGCGCACAAAGCTCAGGAGCAGCTGCTCAGCGGCCGCCTTGTCTATGAACTGCAAGCTCTGAATGCGCTGCAGACGCAAGTCGTTCACAGCCTGAATTTCTGCAGATTCAACACGAGCAACGCGCTGGATATGTACCGCGCCGTGCGGCAGGGCGCAACTGATCTCATCGCAGGCGACAAAAAACCTACCGCGTAGGTAGGCTTAGCGTGTCGGGGCGACCGGACTCGAACCAGCGACCTCTGCGTCCCAAACGCAGCGCGCTACCAACTGCGCCACGCCCCGAATCTGTTGCGGCACAAGTATAGCACACTTCGGCGCAGCCTTTCAAGTCCGAAGTTGCAATCAGCTTGAATGGACGCCGCGCGCCTGATTGCGCAGCCGTTTCAAGCGCTTCATCACAGCGTTAGCGCCGCGCCCGAACGTGTCGTAGAGCGTCTTGTACTCCTGATAGAGCTGATCGTAGACGCGCTGATTTTCAGGGGTAGGACGTACGATCTCGTCCTTACGCTTGCCCATGCGCTCCGCTGCGGCTGTCAGGTTTGGATAAGCGCCTGCGGCGACCGCCGCGTAGATCGCGCTGCCGAGCGCTGAGTCGTGCTTCGAAGCGCCCAGCGCGAAGGCGCGCCCCGTGACATCCGCGTAGATTTGCCGCAAGAGGGCGTTTTTCTCAGGCAGGCCGCCTGCCGCCACCAGCGATTCCACGGCAATGCCGCCTGCTTCAAATGCCTCGATGATCGCGCGCGTGCCGAACGCTGTCGCTTCGATCAGGGCGCGGTAGATGTCGGGCGCGCGCGTGGCGAGCGTCGCGCCGATCAGCAGACCGCTCAACTCGGCATCCATCAGCGTCGAGCGATTGCCGTTCCACCAATCGAGCGCCAGCAAGCCATGCTCGCCGACTCTTTGGCGCGCCGCCTCCTCCTCAAGGTAGCTGTGCAAGCTCAGACCGCGCCGCGCAGCCGCCGCGTGATATTCAGGTGGCACGGCGTGATCCACGAACCAAGCGAACAGATCGCCCACGCCTGCTTGCCCCGCCTCATAGCCGTAGAGTCCGTCTACGATGCCGCTGTAGACGACGCCTGCCACGCCTTCGATCTCCACCAAGCGCGCGCTGGAGATGATGTGGCATGTGGATGTTCCCATGATCATGGTCATCACGCCGGGTTGTGTGGCGCGCACTGCCGCTGCCGTCGCGTGCGCGTCGATGATCGCCGCCGCCACGGGCGTGCCTTGCAGCAAGCCGAGCCGCTCAGCCATCGGCGCAGTCAAGCGACCGAGCATCGTGCCGAGTGGCACGAAAGCGCCTTGCACTTTGGTCGCGATCACATCGGCGAAGTCAGGATGCAAGGCGGCGAAAAATTCCCGCGATGGGTACTGACCATCTTGCACCAACATCTTGTAGCCGGCTGTGCAAGTGTTGCGCGCTAGGACGCCCGTCAGCTGCCAAGTCAGCCAATCGGCTGCCTCGACAAAAGTGTCCATTGCGCGGTAGATCGCGGGCGCTTCCTGCAGGATTTGCAGGAGCTTGCTGAAGAACCATTCGGCTGAGCACTTGCCGCCATAGCGCCGTATCCAGCGCTCGCCGCGCTGATGCGCCACTGCGCTGATCAGGTCGGCTTGCGGCTGGCTGGCGTGGTGTTTCCAGAGCTTGACGTAAGCGTGCGGCTCGTTGGCGAACTCAGGCAGGAAGCACAACGGCGTGCCATCTGACTTAGCAGGCAGCGGCGAGCTGGCGGTGAAGTCCACGCCGAGGCCGATCACCTCGCTCGGCGCGACGCCGCTCTCGCGCAGCAGCGTCGGCACGCAATGATCGAGCGCATCAAGGTAATCTTGTGGATGTTGTAATGCCCAGTTGGGCGGCAATGCCCTGCCGCTCGGCAGCGCAGAGTCCATCACGCCGTGCGGATAATCGAAAGTTGCTGTAGCGACCTCGCGCCCGTCGCGCACGTCCACCAGCACGGCGCGCGCCGAGAGCGTGCCAAAATCCAGACCGATTGTGTACATAAGGCTCCCCAAAAAGTTTTCAGCGCGCCTGCCACGACCGCCAAGTCATCCACAGCACCAGCAGCGCGCGCAGCGACCAGGCAACCGTGCGCAGCCAATTGGTCATCACCAACGCTCGATGCGCCTCAGCATCAAAGCCAGCTGAGAACCTCCCGTGCAACGGCACTTGAATGAACGCGGTCGAGAGCCACGTCACGCCGACCAGCGCCAAACCGATCCACGCAGCGAGCGGCGGCACGCCATGCGGCGGCTGCAAAGCGAGCAGAAAAGCCGTGATCAGCTCCGCCGTCATCAGCGGCAGCACCACAAGCGTCATCAGCTCAATGTGCGCCGCTTCATAAGCGCGGAAGCTCTCGGCGCCAACGCGGCTGAACAACGGATAATGCACGATCTGAACCACCAAAATCACGCCGAACATCACTAACGTCGCGCCTAAGTTGATCAAAAAGACGAGCGACGCGCCGCCTTCATTGAGCGTCTCTTGTGTCATATCACAACATTGCCTCTAGCTCAGCCCACATCGCCTTGATCTCAGCGTGATCCCCAAAATGTTTGCGCACGGGCTCTAGCAGCGCGATCAGCGCCTCGCTCATCGCGTTTTTCAAGTCCATCGGGTGCAGGCTGCCGTCGCTGTAGGCTGCTGTCAGCGCTTCATAGCTCTCAAACTCGATATTGCCGCCGTTTTCGGGCGTGCGCGCCACGAAGAGCGTCTGTCCGTTGCGGAAGATCAAGTGTTCTGCCCAATCAAGGACAGGGTTGAAGTCCAGGCCGTCTGAAGGCGGCGGGCAGAACGCTTTGCGCATCTTGGCGCGGATTTCGTCAGGCGTATCGTGAATGAAGATGGCTGAGCGCGGCTTGGATTTGCTCATCTTCATGGCAGTGCGCAGCTCGCGGAGCTTTTCAGCGTCCACAGGCCACTGCGGCGGCTTATCTAGGCCGAGCAGCAGGTGGTGATGCAAGGCAATCGGCTTGATGACCTTGCCTGTTGAATCGCGCAGCGGCGCGACTGTGAGCATATTCGCCACGTCGCGCGCGATCACGTGCGCCTTGCGCTGATCCATGCCGCCTTGCGCGATGTTGGCGCGCAAAATGAAGATATCGGCGACTTGCATCGGCGGATAGATCAGCTTGGCGAAATCTATGCTCTCGCCTTCGCTGCGCCCCATGATGCTGATGCTGCGCATAATCCGATTGAGCGTGGTATTCTTGCTGACTTCGATCAGCGTTTCCCAATAGGCATCGTTGTGATGATACAGCTCAGAGCCTAGCACGAATTCCAGCGCCTCGGGCTTGCCGCCTAGCGCCGCCAGAGACGCCTTCAGACCCTCTTTGAAGTAGCCAACAGCCACGCGCTTGATTCGCTCCCGGTCGCCGCCGAGCTTATCGTTGATCCACGTATGCCAATCGGCGAGGAAAATGATGCAATGCACGCCTGCCCGCTGCAGGTCGCGCACTTTTTGCATGCACATCAAGCCTGTGCCAAGATGCAGCTTGCCCGAGATCTCCAAGCCGATGTAATGGCGCAGCGGCAAGCCTTGCGCCAGCAGCGCAGGGATTTCTTCCGCGCCGATCACTTCCTCAAGATTGCGCGTGATCAGCGCGGTGCTCTCCTCAACGCTCAAGGATGTTGTCTCGCTCATTCGTGTTTGCCCTTCGGGAATGCTCGGAATGCGTTGCGAACAGTCTACCGCATTTTGCGCGCGCTGTTTAGCGCGGCGGTAGCCTGAGTCGCTGCAAGCTCAAGCGACGCCTAGCGCTGAGGAGGCGGCGCACTCTTCCAAGCGGCGGCGAAGGCGCGCTGTGCGTAATG
>JAGHYP010000121.1 GCA_017743585.1 Chloroflexota bacterium | reverse complement strand
AGATGTGTATAAGAGACAGGCAACGGCTCAGGCAAGCGCGCCGCCCTGAGAAGCTGATGCACTGACGCAAGGTCATCATCAACGGCTGCCACCAGCACATATTGATGCGAGACGGTCATACAGCGCATCCTCAGCCAAATTGCTCAAGCTGCTCATAGCGCGCAGCAACTTGAAATATTGCCGAGACGTCGCCAGATGATGAGTTTAGTGCAATTTTCAGCCTCCAGCAATGCGATTGCGCAACCTATAGCGGACCTGCAAAGCGTCCTGAAGGCGCGCAGGGCATCAGCGCTCAGGACGCCTTGCACAAGGCATTCGCGCTGCGTTTAGTGGACAGCGCTCAAGGTCTCAATGGTGCGCTCGATCAGCGCGACGGCGTCGCGCAAGGTCGCCGCATCGAAGGCGAAGCGCGCCCCCGCCGTCTGATAGAGCATCGGCAACGGCGCCGAGCCGCCCAGCGCTAAAGCTTGACGGTAACGCGCCACTGCGCCTCGCTGATCGCTCAGCGCGGCCTGCCAGACCTGCACCGCGCCAAGCTGCGCTAAGCCGTATTCCACGTAGTAGAACGGATTGCGGAAGATATGCAGCTTGCGATGCCAGCCGGTCACCTTGAAATCTTCCAAGCCCGACCAATCCACGCCTTGGATGAAGCGGTCCCACAGCGCTGACCACTGAGCGTCGCAGGCGGCAGTGTCTTTTGCCGCCTCGATGTCGCTATAGACCCAGTGTTGGAAAGCGTCTACGACTGCCATGTAGGGCCAGAACGTGATCATGTTCCGCAGATGCTCAAGGCGTGCGCGCGCGGCATCGGCGGCGCTGTAATAGCCGCCTTGATCGGCGCTCAGATACGGAGCCGCCAGCAGCTCCATACCCATTGAGGCGACCTCAGCGAACTCGATCGGCACATCGCGCTGCTGCATGTAAGCTAGGGGCGCGCTCTCGAGGACGTGAAAGGCATGACCCGCCTCGTGCAGCAAAGTTTGCACGTCGTCGTGCAAGCCGACCGCATTCATGAAGATGAAAGGACGCTTGGCGACGGGATAGGCTGTGCAGTAGCCGCCGGGCGCTTTGTTAGCGCGATTCTCAAGATCGAGCAAACCTTCGCGGCGCATGGCCGCGAAGTACTCGCCAAGCGTTGGGTCAACGTTGCGGAAGATCGTCTCAGCGCGCGCTTCCAGCTCTTGGATGGATTGGTAAGGCTTCAAGGCAGGGCGCGGCTGCGGATCAACGCTTAAGTGCAAAGGATGCGTCGGATCGATGTTCATATCCCACGGGCGCAAAGTCTCGACGCCCAACGCGCGACGGTGCTGCTCCAGCAAGCGCACCATTGCCGGCACAACGACTTCTTCTATCGCCGCATGGAAGCTGAGGCAATCCTGCGGCGTGTAATCGAAGCGCCCTGCCGCTTTCCAGCGATACGCTGTGTAACTCTCGAAGCCCGCATTGGCGGCGATCTGCTGGCGCACGTTCAGGAACTTCACCCAGAGCGCGTTCAGCGCCTCGCGATCGGCCAAATGGCGCTCATGGGCGAGCCGCCAAGCGCGCTCGCGCACAGCGCGATCAGGGTTATGCGCGACGAGCTGCAAGCGCGCCAAAGGCACTTCTTCGCCTTCCCAAGTGACGGTCTGCGCGCCGATGATCTTGTCGTACTCAGTGCTGAGCTTCTGTTCTTCCACAAAGAGCGGCAAGTTCGCCTCGCGGAAAATCTCCAACTCAGTGCGCATGTTGCGCAGCGGCACTTCGAAGCCTTCGGGTTGCAGGCCGCTCTCCACCAATTTGCGCTGCAATAGGTTGTTCGCCCTCTGCCAGGCCGGCAACATGCTCTCGACGTAACTCAAATAGCGCCGCTCCGCCTCGGCGTCAGCTGTGTTCTGCGAATTGGCGACCGCAAGGCGCGAAGAGACTTCCATGATCAAATCGCCCAGCTGAGTCCAGCCTTTCAGCCAAGCGCCGACGTTCTCAGCCGTTAGTTCGGTCTCCATCAGCGTCTGGAAGTACGGCTGATAGTGCTCCATGCGCCAATCCATCACCTCTAGCGCGTTGGCAGGCAAGTTCTCAAACATTTTCAGCTCCTTCAGAGGATGTTCCTCACATGGCTATTGTGGCATGGAAGGCTAGAATTGAGTAGATTTCTCGGCTGAAAGCCTAAGAAGCAGGGCTGACGATGCGCCGATGGGCGATTGGAGCGCTGTTATGCGCGTGGCTCGCAGCGCCGTGCCTAACGACCTACGCGCAGACGCGCCTGAGCTACGGAGAGAGCGTTGAGGGTAGCCTGAGCGCGGCACAACCTGAGGCGCGCTATCTTTTCAGCAGACGCGAAGGCGACGCTGTGTTGATCGCGGTTGAGGCAGCAGAACCTGAAGCGCTCGATCCGCTCGTGATGCTGCTGGACGCCGAGCAGCGCCAAGTTTTTGCGCTCGATGACAACAGCGGTGGCGCTCCAGATGCGCGCTTGCGTCATGTTTTGCCGCGCAACGGCGACTACTTGATCAAGGTCGTCGCCGCGCCGAATAGCCATCGCACGGCGGGCGCTTTTCGGCTTGCGCTGCGTCTGCTCAACCCGACGCCGACGCCTTCGCCGCTCAGCGACCTGCCGCGCGTTGCCCCGCTGGCAGCAGGCGAGTCGATTCGCGCCGAGCTGAGCGATGGCGCGCCATTCCATCTGTACGCCGTCTATGCGGCAGCAGGCGAGCCGCTAGAGTTCACCTTGCGCGCTGAGCAGGCGCTACCGATTGGCATGTATCTGTACAGTCACGATTTTGAGAGGCGCCTTGCCACGGCAGAGCTGAACGACGTGCTGCGCGCCGCCCCTGCTGCCGAAGGCTGGTGTTGGCTGGTCGTCTCGCGCATCGGGCAGGTCGGCGGCAGCGCCTACACGATCGCGCGCGCTGCAACAGCGCCAACTCGTCCGTCGCCGGCTGAGGGCGTGCGCCTTGTGGCAGGTCTAGCGCAGACGGGGGCGCTCAGCCCGCGCTTTGCCACGCTCTATCAATTTGAGGCGCAGCGCGGCGGCCGTGTTGATCTGATCCTGCAGGCACAGGCGGCGTTCCCCGCCTTGATCTTGCTGACAGACGAGCGCTTCGAGCAAGTGGCAGCTGGTGAAGGCACTCTGCGCAATATCCCCCTGCAGCGCAGCGGCAGGTACTACGTGATTGTGGTGCGCAATGGCGGCGTGAACGAGCCCGCCAGCGGCGAGTACACGCTCACGCTCAGCGGCGCGCTGACGCTGCCCGCCACGCCAACTCCTGTGCTGCCATCTGTTGCGCTCATCCGCCCAGGCGAGACCTTGCGCGGCATCTTGGACGATCAGCGCTTCCTCGCCTATTACGCTTTCGCAGGCGCTCGTGGCGAGAGGGCGCAGCTTGTGCTAACTGCTGAGAGCGGCACGCTGCAGCCGACTCTCTATCTGTATGTCTATCGCGGCGAGCAGCCGATCCTGCTCGGCAGTGCGGCCGCCTCAGCCGATGATCCGCGCCGCGCCGTTCTGCAGAGCATCCTGCCTGAGACGGCTCGTTATCTGATCGTGGTGGCGCGCTACGGCGTAGCCGAAGGCACAACACAAGGTGCGTATGCCGTAACGCTCTCTCTCACAGCTCCATAATGCTTGTTGCTAGAACGATTGCCTTATCGCACCCCATTGTTATAATTTGAACTTGCGCGTGGACGCGATTGAGGAAGCCCATGTTCGAGTTCGAGCTGCAGGCACAGAGCGGTCAGGCGCGCGCGGGCGTTTTCCACACGCCGCACGGCCCGATCCCGACTCCGGTCTTCGCGCCTGTCGGCACGCAAGCGACTGTCAAAGCGATGCAGCCGCGCGAACTCTACGAGCTGGGCACAACGCTGATCCTCGCCAACACCTACCACTTGTATTTGCGTCCTGGCGATGCCCTGATCGCGCGCTTGGGCGGCTTGCATCGCTTCATGGCGTGGGAAAGACCGATCCTGACCGATTCTGGCGGCTTCCAAGTCTTCAGTCTGGGCGCGCTGCGCCGCATTGATGACGACGGAGTCACGTTCCGCAGCCACCTCGACGGCTCGGTTCATCGCTTGACGCCTGAGAAATCCATTCAAATCCAACACAACCTCGGCGCGGACGTGATCATGTGCTTCGATGAATGCCCCAAGCCAAACGAGCGCGAGGTGGTGCGCGCCGCCTGCGAGCGAACGCACGCTTGGGCGCTGCGCTGCCTCGAAGAACATGCGCGCAGCGGCGATCCTGAGCGTCAAGCGCTCTTCGGCATCGTGCAAGGCGGTATCTTCCCTGATCTGCGCGCCGCGTCCGTCCGCTTTCTGACTGACCTGAACTTCGCGGGCTACGCCATCGGCGGGCTGGCAGTGGGCGAGACCAAGCGCGAAATGCTGGCGACGCTGGACTACACAGTCCCAATGCTGCCCGCTGACCGGCCGCGCTATTTGATGGGGGTAGGCAGCCCTGAAGACTTGGTGAACGGCGTGGCGCGCGGCGTGGATATCTTCGACTGCGTCCTGCCGACGCGCATGGCGCGGCATGGTGCAGCGCTCACGCGGCGCGGACGCCTGAACATGCGCAACCTCGCGCACGCCGAAGATAGCGCACCGTTGGAAGCAGGCTGCACCTGCTACACTTGCACTCACTTCTCGCGCGCTTACCTGCGGCATTTGGTCAAAGCTGACGAGTTACTTGGTCACCAACTGCTCACCTTGCATAACCTCCACTTGCTCCTGACGCTCATGAGAGAGATGCGTGCTGCTATCTTGAACGGCACGTTTGAGGCCTACGCAGCGGACTTCTTAGCAGCCTATTGCTCAACCAGTGAGGAGGCATCTGCGCCACTAATCCTGTGATGGCGCGCGCATCTCTTGCAGCTGAGCAACTCGGCCGTGCGCAGCGACCGCTTCGAGCGATGTGCTTGAAGCAGGGACGCTTCATCACGCCTGTTCAGAAAGGATTGAGCGGCCTGAGTTGGTTTGTTTACAACGCAGCCACGCAAAGGGCGTAAGCGTGTTCTTCACCACGTCTTGGCGATCCGCACGGCGTACGCTCGTCGCGTTCTCGCTAGCGCTGGCCGGCTGCCGCGCCAGTCTGCCGACCGCCAGTCCAACGCCAGAAACTATCTCGCTGCGCCTGATGGCAGATGGCGCCAGCACGCCGCTGTTGCGCGATCTCGCCTATAGCTTTCGCGAGAGCAGCGCTTTCGTGACGTGGGATATCCGCACGCTCGAGCCGCGCCTTGCCCTTGCCGAGCTGGCGCGCGGGGAGATTCCATTCGCTATCCTCAGCTATCTGCCCAATCCGCGCCTTGTTGAGGAGAACGGCAGCTTGTGGGCGACGCCGATCGGGCAGCTCGGCATCGCGCTGGTGGTGCATCCAAGCAACCTGATCAGCAACTTGACGGCTGCGCAAACGCGCGCGCTTCTGCGCGGTCAGGTGCGCAATTGGGCAGAGCTAGGCGGCGCAGACCGGCCCGTGCAAGTCATCGCGCGCCCTGCTGAGAGCAGCGAGGCAGCCATTGTGCAAGCCTTGCTGCTCGGCAATCAGACAATCGCGCGCACGGCGCGCCTTGCGCCGACCAGTCAAAGCGTGCTAGACCTTGTGCGCGCTGATCCGAACAGCATCGGCTATGTGTCAACGGGTTACCTGCAAGAAGGTGTGCGCGTGGTCGCTCTTGATGGTATTTTGCCGACCCCTGAGACACTCACGGTCGGCAGCTATGCACTGCGCTCGCCAATTTTGGTAGTCGGCAACGCCGAGCCTGCCGATGATCTCTACCGCGCCTTCTTCGCGTGGATACAAAGCCCTGAAGGTCAGCGTTTGGTCAAGCGGCAGCATGGCGGCTTGCCTGCGCGATAGGGCAGCATCAGGTTAGCGCGCCCCGCCAGATGCGTTATAATGCAGCGCGTTCTAAGTTCGCACGCGAGTTTGTACGCGCTGTAGATTTCTTCTTATGTCAGCATCCTTTCATCAACGAGAAATTGCTGCCATTCCAGTTTTAGAACAAATTGCACTGCGCGTCGCGCGGCTGCCATGGTGGGCGATTGTCATCGTGGCAGGCTTAGCGGTCGTCTTCTACTCATTCTTCACCAGCCCGCTCTACCGCCGAGCGCTGATCTTCATCACCGATGACCCACGCCTGACGACCACGCGCTTCGCCAACGTCACGTACGATGTGCGGGCTGCTGATGGCAGCATACGCCGCGTCGAGGGCGTCCTTATCGGTCAGGCGGGCGACCTGATCAACATCGAGACAAAGCGGCAGGTCACTATTCGCGTGCCGCGCGCCGACATCGCCACGCTGAGCTGCACGCCGCCTGCTGAGGGGGATGACTGCCCTGTCGGCTCGACTGTGACGCTCTTGCGCGCTCAGATCAGCGGCGCGCTGATCTTCGAGGACTTGGGGCGCTTTCGCTTGGTGACGGATGACGGCGAGCGGCAGGAAGTGCTGAAGTTCAGCGTCCAGATCGAAAATGTAGTGCGCACGCCTGAGAATTGCCGCCCCGATCCTGAAGGACGTTGCCGCGTGTTGCTGCCATTGAAGCCCGAAGAGGCGGCGAACACGATCAGCGGCGCTGTGCTAGAAGCCGATGGTACGGGCTTTCTGATCGAGCGCTCGCCCGGAGAAATCTTGCAGATTCGCCAGAGCGACATCGTGAGCGTGGTGCGCTACGCGCCCGCTGAGTGCGCGCTGAACAACTTGGCGGGCTGCGATTCAGGCATCTTTCTGACGCTCTTCGTGGCGATCATCGCGTTTGCGCTCGCCGTTGTGATCGGTTTGGTGGCAGGCTTGATGCGCATCTCGGAGAACCCGATCTTGTTCAACGCCGCGACAGTATATGTAGAAGTGCTGCGCGGCGTGCCGCTCTTGGTCACGCTGCTCTTCGTCAATTTCGCGCTTTACACATGGCTGCGCGATGAATTCCCACGCCTCGCGCCGACTCTGCAGCTGCTGATCGGCGGTTTAGCGGCGATCGTCGCCATCATGCAGGCTTGGAATAGGCGCGCGGCGCTCAGAACAGAGCCAGCTGCCTTTTGGCAGCCGATCATCACTGCTGCGATCATGGGGACAGCGCTGATCGCAGTCGTCGGCTTGTTCGCGGCGAACAGCGACCTGCCGCCGATCAGTCGCGGCATCCTCGGCTTGGCGATCTGCTATGGTGCGTACCTTGCTGAGCTGTTCCGCGCGGGCATTCAGAGCATCGGGCGCGGTCAGATGGAAGCGGCGCGCAGCCTAGGGATGAGTTACCTACAAGCGATGCGCTACATCATCTTGCCGCAAGCGTTCCGCGTCGTTTTGCCGCCGCTAGGCAACGAATTCATCGCCATGCTGAAAGACACGGCGCTGCTGACCGTGATCGCCCTGCCTGAGATGACGCAACGCGCGCGCATCTTCGCCGCGGATACTTTCCGGGTCTTCGAGCCGTATATCACCATCGGCGCGCTGTACCTGTGCATGACGCTGCTGCTCTCTGTGTTGGTGCGCGCCGTCGAGCGCCGTCTGGCTTTGCCGCGTTAAGGTGTTCCACATGGCTGAGAGACCGATCATCTCCATTCAAAAGGTCAACAAATACTTCCGCACGTCGCGGGGTGTGGTTCATGCCTTGCGCGACGTGAGCCTTGAGGTTTATCCGGGTGAGGTGGTCACGATCATCGGGCCGAGCGGCTCAGGCAAATCCACGCTCTTGCGCTGTATCAACCGTCTGGAGACCTTCGATAGCGGTCAGATCGTGGTTGATGGCATCGCGTTGGACTCGGCGGCGAATATCAACAAGGTGCGCGCTGAGGTCGGAATGGTCTTTCAGAACTTCAATCTGTTCCCGCACTGCACGGCGCTGGAGAACATCTGCCTTGCGCAGCGCGTGGTCCGCAGGCGCAGCCGCAAAGAAGCGGCTGAGATCGCGCATCAGCTGCTGGCGAAAGTCGGCATTCCTGAGAAGGCGGATGCCTATCCCAGTCAGCTGAGCGGCGGTCAGCAGCAGCGCGTAGCGATTGCGCGCGCGCTCGCCATGCAGCCGAAGATCATGCTCTTCGATGAGCCGA
>JAGHYP010000120.1 GCA_017743585.1 Chloroflexota bacterium | reverse complement strand
GAGCGCGTCATTTTGACAGGCTTTGCCGATGAAGCCGATCTGCCTGCGCTGTACAGTGGCGCGGCATGCCTCGCTTTTCCGTCGCTCTACGAGGGCTTCGGATTGCCTGTGCTGGAAGGCATGGCGTGCGGCACGCCCGTGCTGACTTCAAATGTCTCTTCTCTGCCCGAAGTGGCGGGCGACGCCGCGCTTATGGTCTCGCCGCATTCGGTCGAGGCAATTCGGGCGGGTCTGCTCGCCTTGCTCGAAGAAGACTCAACGGCGCGCGCTGCACGGCTTGAGCGCGGCTTTGCACAGGCGGCGCGCTTCACATGGCAGGCAGCTGCGCAACGCTTGCACGCGATCTACGCGCAGCTGCTCTAGCCGAGCTGGCGCAGCGCGGCGCGAACACGCTCGCCGAACTCGGCGCTGCTGAGCGCGGGCGCATCCGGTTCAGCGATATCAGCGGTGCGCGCTCCCGCCTCGAGGGCGCGCTGGACTGCCAGCTCAAGCGCCGCCGCTTCCTGATGCAAGCCCAGACTATGCCGCAGGAGCAGCGCTGCGCTCAAGATAGCGCCAGTTGGATTGGCGATGCCCTTGCCTGCGATATCGGGCGCGCTGCCGTGAATCGGCTCATAGACGCCGAACGTGCCTTCGCCGAGCGATGCCGAAGGCAACATGCCAAGCGAGCCTGCCAAGATAGCCGCTTCGTCGGTCAAGATATCGCCGAACATATTCTCGGTCACGATCACGTCGAAGCGAGCAGGCGTGCGGATCAGCTGCATGGCGAACGAATCGACCAAAGCGTGATCGGCGCGCACGTCAGGAAACTCAGCCGCCACTTGCTCAACCGTCCGCCGCCACAGCCGCGAACTCGCTAGGACGTTTGCCTTGTCCACTGAGGTCAGGTGCTTGCGGCGACCTTGCGCGGCGCGGAAGGCGACTCGCGCCACGCGCTGCACCTCTGGGACTGTGTAGAGGATTGTATCGTAAGCCGAATCGCCATCGCCCTGCTCTTGGCGCGGGCCGAAATAGGCGCCGCCTGTCAGCTCGCGCACGAAAAGCATGTCCACTCCTTCCAGCAGCTCGGCGCGCAGCGGCGCATGGCGCGCCAACATCGGGTAGGCGCGCACAGGGCGCAAATTGGCGAACAAACCGAAGTGCTGGCGCAAGCGCAGCAGGCCTTGCTCAGGGCGCACTTCGGCGCTCGGATCAGACCATTTCGGCCCGCCAACCGCGCCGAGCAGGATGGCGTGGCAGTTCTCGCACAGCTGGCGCGTCTCGCTGGGGAACGGATCGCCCGCTGCGTCAATTGCGCAGCCGCCGAAGAGCGCCTCTTGAAAAGTGAAGGTATGCCCGCCGAGCGCGGCGACATCCTTGAGCAACGCGACGGCGATAGCCATGACTTCTACGCCGATGCCATCGCCAGGCAAGACAGTGATGGTCGCTTGCATGACGAGACTCTGCCTGTTGGATCATGAGATAGAGCGCTTTGCGCGGCCGAGTATAGCCAAGGGCGCGGCGCTCGGGCTACCCTTGGCGCGCAATTTCCCACGCGAGATGATTCAGCTCAGGCAAGATGAGCGACTCAACTGCCAATTTGACCGCCTTGGGCGAGCCAGGCATGCTGACGATCAGCTTGCCACGATAGACGCCAGCTGTGGCGCGGCTGAGCATGGCGGCTGCGCCAACTTGCTGATAGCTGAGCATCCGAAACAGCTCGCCAAAGCCGCTGAGCGTCTTTTCCAGCTTGCGCGCGATGACGTCGTAAGTTGTATCGCGCGGCGCAATGCCTGTGCCGCCGTTGAAGAGCGCGATCTGCAGCTCAGGGATCCTCACCAGCACCTCTAGCACTGCGCTGACCTGCTCGGGCTCATCGCGCACGATGTGATAGGCTGCGATGCGGTGCCCGAGCGCTTCAAAAGTCTGGCGCAGCCAACGTCCGTTCTCATCTGTCTCAGGCGTGCGCGTATCGCTGACCGTCACAATGCCAAGCGTGACAGGGCCGCGTCCCGCGCGCTCGCGATGTTCCTCAGCGCTCATGATTCACCCTCGCAATTGTCTGTTCTTCAGCTCAGCCTGACTGCTCAGTTGTGCGCGCCATGTGCGCAGCCGCTCGAGGAGCGCTCTCAAGAGCGAAGGCGGCTGCTCAGCTTCGGCGTAGAGGGCTTGCAAAATCGTGCGTAGGCGGTTGGCATCAAGGCGGCGGATCATGCGCCCGCTATTGGTGACCGAGATCTGCCCTGTCTCTTCGGAGACCACGACGCACACGCTGTCGCTCACTTCGCTGATGCCGAGCGCAGCGCGATGGCGCGTGCCGAGCTTGCGATCCGTCAGGTTGCGTCCGCTCGAAAGCGGCAGCACGCAAGCGGCCGCTGCGATCTTGCCTTCGCGCAAGATGACAGCGCCGTCGTGCAGCTCAGTCTTCGGATAGAAAATGGTCAGCAAGAGCTGCGCGCTCACGGCGCTCTCTAGAAGCACGCCTGTGTCGATGTATTCTTGCAGGCTCGTCCTGCGTTGGATGACAATCAAAGCGCCTTGGCGGCGCTCTGAGAGCCGTGCAGCTGCGGCGCAAATCTCTTCGATGATGTGCAAGCGCACGCGCTGACTCTCTGGAAGGCGATTCAAGCCGAAGCCCGCCCTGCCGAGCTGCTCCAATAGGCGGCGCAGCTCAGGCTGGAAGACAATTGGGATGGCAATTGCCGCCACGGTCAGCACGTTGCCGATCAGCCAACGAAAGGCGGGGAACGGAAAGATCGAAGCCGCCAAGCCGACCACTGCCAGCAGGATCACCACGCCACGCAGCAGCGAGAGCGCCTGCGTATTGCGCAAGAGCAAGCTCAAACCGAAGAAGATGAGCGCTACGACCAGAATATCCAGCAGCGCTGCTGCGTTCAGGTAAGTCTCGATCAGCCAACACGGCTCACCGCACATAGCAATCCGCACGTAGCAATTTTATGTATTCCTCAGCAGCCTATCTGCCTGAGCAGCGCCTGATACTGCTCGACGTTCGGCGGGTTCAGACTGATGATCTGCCTAACCGTGGCGCATGCTTCTTGGATCAGCCCGGCGTCCAGCTGCAGCTCGCCGAGCGCGTCTAGCTGCGCGATAGCCTCTGGGATGCGCTTGAGCTGCCGGTAAACTGCTGCCAAGCGCGAGCGCAAGCCCATTTCGTTCGGGTGCGCCTCGACCATGCTCTCTAGCGTGGAAAGAATCAGCTGACCGCGCCTTGACTGCGCATAGACGCGCAGCAAGCCATCCAGCTCGCGCATCGCTTCAATCGGATTGCCAAGACGGAAGTGAATTTCCACCAGCTCGCGGCGCGGCTTATCGTCTGTCGGCACGAGATCGCGCACTTGCTCAAGCGTGCGCTGCGCTTGCCGCCAATCGAGGCGCGTCATGTAGATATCGGCGAGGCGGAGCAGAATCTCGACGCGCTTCTCAATCGGCGCGTTCAGGCGCTGCGCCAGACGGTTGGCGGCGAGGTAAGTGTCGCGCGCTTGGTCGATCTCCGCCAACTGATAGTACACGCCCGCTAAGCTGATGTATTCATCCAACATGCGCGCCTCGTTGCCTTCGCGTTCCAGCAGCTCGATCAAACTCAGCCGCAAGTTGACATCCATTGGCGCGACCTTGATCACCTCGTCTAGGATCATCGCAGCGCTGACGCGATCGTCGCGCGCCAAAAAGCTATTGATGACCACGTTGTATTTGGTGATCGCCGCTTGAGTTTGCCCTTCCTTCATCAGCACTTGTGCCACGCGCTGATGAGCGGGTAGCGAGGTCGGCTGCCGCTCGATGATCCACATCGCTTCATCGGCTGCCAGCGTGTACAAGCCGCGCCGAATGTAGTCATCCACGCGCGTCAGCGCCTCGACGATGGAGGGATCCTTTACGATGTCGAGCAGCTCGTTTTTGCCGCCGCCCCGCAAGCGGTCGTCAATGGCGCGGCGCGTCTGCGGAATGCGCACTTTCCAATCCGCGCCTGAGAGCCAGCGGTTGAACTCATTGCACGTCTCGGCGAGATCGTAGTCCTGCATTTGCTTGACCGCTAGGAGCAGCTCATCGTAGACGGCCGTCAGCTGGCTGGCTTCGTCAGGATTTATCGCTAGTTGCAGGTCGGCGAGCCGCAGCGCGCGGATGAACTGTTCAGCGGCCGGGCGCACTTGCCCTAGGCCGACGTAGGCCTGTCCCATGCCGTGTGCCACGCCTGCCGCATAGGCTGCGTCCTGCACGCGCTCGAGATATTGCAGCGCCTCCTGCCACTGCCCTAGCGTCACTAGCAGTGAGCCGAGACACATATACAGCGCAGGATGACGGATGCCTTGCTTCTCCGCAGCCTGAAAAGCGCGGACAGCTTGCGCGTTCTCGCCCATCTTCTGCAGCTCGATGCCTTGAATGGCTTGCGCTTCTGCGACGGTCAGGCCGCCTTCCAACAGGTACTCGGCGAGGTGCGCGAGCGCTTTTTCGGTCGCCTCGCCCAGCGGGCCAGCGACGTGTGCCTCTGCCGACGCAGCAGGCGCTCCCTCAGCAGGCAATTCGGCAAGCGCATCGCCGCTTTTGGGCTTGCCATCTTGAGGGCGCTCCTCCTGAAGCCGCGGCACTGCCATCAGCTCCCCCGACTCTATGGCGCGCTTGGCGTTCAGCACCTGCACGTTGCTCGGCTCAAGGCGCAATGCGCGCTCAATAGCCTGCATGGCGCGCTCGCGATCCTTATTGCGCTGGAAGTTGAAAGCGAGCGTGAGATACTGCAACACAGCAGCGCGCTTGCGCCCTGTCCGCTCGTAGAGCTGCGCAAGGCGGAAGTGAATCTGCAGCAAGCCCGGCGTCAGCATCGTAGCGCGCTCGTAGTTGCCGATCGCTTTCTCTATGTCGCGCTGCGCGAGGTAAATCTCTGCCACGCTGATGTATTGCGCGGCAGCCTCCTTCAGACGACCGAGCCGTTCAAGCACGTCGGCGCTGCGCTCCAGTGGCACGGGATCGTCTGGCGCTAGCTTATGACCTTTCATCAGCACCTTGAGCGCGTCGTTGTAGCGCTTGACCTGAATGAGCGCTAGGCCAAGGTATTTGTACGGATCAGGCTCTTCAGGGCGTTCTTGCAAGGCGCGCGCATAGGCGCTGACTGCCTTATCCCACTCCTGATCCCACGCAAAGTTATGACCTAAGTTCATGTAATGTTCATATGTCTCTTGCTTCGACGTCATCGCTTCTGCTCGTTCGATCCGCTTCCTGAAAGCTTCATCCCGCTAGCTGCCCAACAAACGCGCCAAGATCGCTTTCTGCGCGTGAAGGCGGTTAGCCGCTTGCTGGAAGATCAGCGAATGCGCACCATCAGCCACTTCATCTGTGATCTCTTCGCCGCGATGCGCGGGCAGGCAGTGCATCACTACGACGTGCTTGGCAGCCAAGCGCACCAGATCAGCGTTCACCTGATACGGCGGGAAGACTCGCCGCCGCACTTCCGCCTCTGCCTCTTGCCCCATGCTTGTCCACGTATCGGTGTAGATGCAGTCCACGCCTTCGACCGCCGCGCGCGGATCGTCGGTCAAGCTGAGCGCCAAGCCCATGCCGCGCAAATGCGCGATTGCCGCCTCGCTCAGCTGATAGCCGCGCGGGCTCGCCACGCGCAGCGCGACGCCGTAACGCGCAGCCGCCTCGCCAAGCGAGAACACCACGTTGTTCGAATCGCCCACGTAAGCAATTGTCAGACCGCGCAACGTGCCAAAATGCTCGTAGAGCGTCAGCATATCGGCGAAGGCTTGGCACGGATGGCTTGAATCGCTCAAGCCGTTAATGATGGGCACGCTCGCTGCCGCTGCCAATTGCGTCAGATGATCGTGCGAGAAGACGCGCGCCACGATGCCCTGCACGTAGCCGCTCAGCACGCGCGCCACGTCAGGGATGCTCTCGCGCTTGCCTAACCCGATCTCATCCGAACTGAGATAGATCGCATCGCCGCCCAAGTGCTTCATCGCCACTTGAAAGCTGACCCGCGTGCGCAGCGAGGGCTTTTGAAAGATCATCGCCAAGAGCTTGCCGCTCAGCACAGGGCGGTTGCCGCCATTTTGCCACTCTAACTTGAGATAAACCGCCTGCTTGAGCAGCGCCTCCATCTCAGGCGCTGACCAATCCGCGATGTTCAAAAAATGTCTCATAGTGAAGCCTATTGTGATGGGAGAAGCGCATCCATGAGGAGTATAGCACGGCCGCGCTTGTAGGAATAGCCAGCGCGGCAGAGCCCAGGTTGCGCACCGCTCGAGCGATGCTCAGAATGAGCCGCGCCCGCTGCTGAGTCAGGTCTGTCCTCGGAAAAAGCGCATGTAGGTCTGGTAGACTTCCGCGCTAAAACAGACCATGATCACGCGCTGCAACGTCTGATCGTTTTCCAAAAATGCCTGAACCGTGTTGAGCGCAATCGGAACGGCGCGCTCCAACGGGAAGCCATACGCACCCGTGCTGATCGCAGGGAAAGCGATGCTCCGCAAGCCGTGCTGCACAGCCAGAGTCAGGCTGGCGCGGTAGGCGCTCGCTAGAAGAGCGTCCTCGTTATTGTTGCCGCCTGTCCACACTGGGCCGACGGCGTGAATGACGTAGCGCGCAGGCAGGCGATAGCCTTCGGTCAGGCGCGCCTCGCCTGTTGGGCAGCCGCCAAGTTTTCGGCAGGCTTCTAGCAGCTCTGGGCCTGCTGCGCGATGAATCGCGCCATCAACGCCGCCGCCGCCGAGCAAGCTGCTATTGGCAGCGTTGACAATGGCATCCACTGCCAGCTTGGTGATATCGCCTTGCACAATCTCAATGCGCGGATCGAACATCAACGGCATCCTCGCTCATTGCAGAGAGTTGCGCAGGCGGCGCATGCGGCGCAGCGCCCTGCTTTCAGTTTGGCGGATGCGCTCGCGCGTCGCCCGAATTTCTGCCCAACATGACTACTCACTCGCTCCAGAGAGTCTATCGCGCAGTGCCCTCAGGGCCGCCAAGCGCGGATCGACCGCCTCAACTTGGCACTGGCAAGCGCCTTCGTTCAAGTTATGCCCGCACTCTGGGCAAAGACCGAGACAATCAGGTTTGCACAACACTGTGATGGGCGTCTCAAGGATGATCTCTTGGCGCAGCAACGGCGCAAGGTCTAGCACGCCGTCTTCATCAATTGTGAATTCCTCAGCAGTGCGCGGCTGAAAGACGTAGAGTTCTTCGAGCGCGATCTCAAGAGCAACAGGCGTCTCGGTCAGGCAGCGGCGGCATTCTAGAAAGATGCCCGTGTGCAGAGTCCCTTGCACGAGGATGCCGCGCCCAGTGCGGATGAAGCGCAGCTTGCCGCGCAAGAAGTCCACTGTGACATCTTCTGCCACGCGCAGGCGCGGTATGTCCAGCTCTGTCTCGCTGACTTGCCCGCGTGTTCCTTCCAATAGGAAGCCCAGCTGAAACTTCAGCACACGAGCAGGAACGTAGCCACTATCGGATGTGGTCACAGGGTCACCTAAAAATGACCACCAACGCGAAGGCGTGGCGGCTGAACAGTTGCGAAGACGCGACTGCCCTCAATTATAGAGAGCGCTAAAAGTGCATGTCAACAATATGTCGGTCATATGATGAGCGAGAGCGTCTGCATGTACATCAGGCTCAACTTATGCCTGATGCGCCAGGGCCAGTCCTGAAAGAAAGGCTGAGGCGAGAGCTCCGTCAGCGCGCCGCAACCAGCTTGACACAGCGTCACAATTCCAATTGGCATAAGCTGTTGTTTCTTGCGAAAATGTTTGCGTGTATACCTGACGACCTCAACGCCGTGCTCGACTGACCCGGCGCGTTGGAACGCCATTTTTTCAGCGCTTGCTGGCGATCAGCCCAGCGCGAGTAGCGCGCCCACCTTGAGGCTGCTCCGTCGACAATCAAGCGTGCCTGATCACGAAAAGGTGACCGAACGCTCATGACTGTGCAACCGACTGAGAAGACATCTGCTGTGCCGTTCGCCCTGTTGAGCGTTTTAGGCATCGGCGGCGCGGCGGCGCTCGGCTGGATCGCGTACAGCAGATTTTTCATCAATCACAGATATCCGCTCTTCTCAGCAC
>JAGHYP010000119.1 GCA_017743585.1 Chloroflexota bacterium | reverse complement strand
GTTGCATGGCGACGTAGCTCAGCGGTAGAGCAGGGGACTCATAAGCCCTTGGTCGCAGGTTCGAATCCCGCCGTCGCCACAGCACAATCATTCCTTGCGATGATGCTCTTGCGCGCGCTGTATTTCGTTCAGCAGCTGCCTGCAGTAGACTTCAGCTTCCTTTTTTGCCTCATCCGTCAGCGAGTGCTCTGAGCTGTGCGCCATTGGATTGCGCACGGCTTGTATCAGCTTAAAGCGCTTCTCCCACTCTGACTCCGTCCCCTGCAGCCCCAAAGAAGTCCAGTAAAGGTCAATGATTTGCCAATAGTCCCAAGGGTCAGCGTAGTCTATCAAACGCTCTGAAGCACGTTGACCTCGAAACTTTCGTGCCTCCTTACGGCGGCCTCTACACTTATTGAATATTTGTGCTAACCTGCCATGCTCGTTAACAACCTTTGTTTCCCAGTCCTGCCCGTACCGATCTTGCATTCGGGATGCTATGAAATCGCGCAGTGCGCGCTCAGTTTGTGTCCACAAGCTCCATAGGTCAACGTCGTATTGGCGCGCCCGCAGATATTGTGTGAAATGATCCGAGAAGCCTTCATAGCCGTCGCCAACAGGTCGGATCAGCTGATAGGCCTCGAATTCTCTTGCATCGGTGGGCGTCGCCTTAATGACCGGGCCGCAGACAATTTCCAAAAGCCTACGGTCGGATTCATCTTCGCTCAGCAGACGCATCAGCTCGTCATAATAAGCAATGAAAGTCAGTTGCGAATGCTCGAAAGCGCGCTCAATGTCCAGCGTGTGCGTTTCAAGCCACTGTGCGACGAACTGCGAGAGCAGCTTGACACTCAGGTACGGATGACCACCTGTGCGCGCATAGACTGCCTTAATCAATTCTTCGCTGTGAGCGATGTTCGCTCGCTCCACGCGCTTCACCAATTCAGCCAGCTCATCATGCGAGAAACGCGGCAGATAGTAAGTGTCGAAGATGCCCTGCAAGTTAGAGATCGCGCTAGATTGCGTCTCAATTTCTTTGATGCTACGCCGTGAGAGCGTCACCAAGCCGACGCGCCACTCGGGCTGATAAGCGAGTTCGCGCAGCGTCTGGAAAGCTTGCAGATCGCCTCGAAGCACTATGCGCGCTGCATCGAATTCATCGAGGATGATGATCACATGCCAGTCGCGGCGCTGCTTCAGATGTTTGAAGAACTGCTGCACGGCCTCTTGAAGGTCTAGCCATTCAATCTCGTTTCGCTGCGCTTGCTCTAGGATGCGCTGAACGCGCCCCTCTTCCAACACGCTAGGCGCGAATTCCTCAAGCTCATCCCGAGCACATCGAAGCAACTTTCTGAACAGGTCGTGGCGACCTTGAAGGCCGGGCAGGTTAATCCAGATGACTAGCCTGCGCTGATCAGCCAAGCGCTTGCGCTGATGAGCCAGCGCGTGATAGGCAAGGCTCGATTTGCCCATCCGACCTTGCCCGACTATCGCCAAGCAGCTCAAGCCGCCAACCACGCGGTCTTCGATCAGCCCGAGCGCCTCGCGCCTGCCCACGAACTTCTCGCCGTAGACAATCCCGCCATCATCAATGAACGGATTCATGCCTCAGTTCTCCAGCAGCCACTCTTTGAACAGACCGACGCGGATGCGATAGCTATCGTTTTGTTTCTCCAGCACGTCGCGGCGCACTAGGTCTTCAAGGACTTCAGCGAGCGGCTTGCTGGTGTGCGCCTGAATGCGCCCTGCATCGCACCAGTCTTGATAGCGCGTGTGTTGCGCGATCTGAGTCAGCACGGCACGCGCATCCGCCGCTGGGATAAGATCAGTGTATTCGTCAGCAGAGCTGAGCAGATTATCGAATTGCCCGTCGGTCAGCCTATTCTGACCGCGCAACAGCTCTTGCTTCACGCGCTCAATATCTGCGTCTGTGACGTAAATCGCTCGGTTGCTGTTCATGTACTCGACCAAGCGATTGCAGAAGATTTGAATGTAGTAAGGGCTGCCAGCGGTCAGCTGCAGCAAGCGCTCGACAGCGCGACCACGATAGCGGCTCTCGCCTGTCTCAGGAATTCGAATCGGATTTACGATCAGGCCGCGCGCATCCTCTTCCGCTAGGTAGGTCACGCGCTCGGGTTGCGCCACTTGGAACTCATTTGGGAAGGCTTCCATGAAGCGCGGCATGCTATCCTGACCGACTAGCACAGTGCTGAAGTAGCCACGCTCTGTCAGCGCTTTCCAAAAGCGCATGAAGGTGTGCGGAAGTGTGCCCGCCTGAATCCCGCTGTACAAGTAGGTGAACTCGTCTATGAGCAAGATCAGGCGCGCCTCAGGCTGGATAGCCTTCAATCGGCGCAGCGTGCTATTCATGTAATCGTAGAAGATCAGCTCAGGCGAATCGCTCAAATCGCTCAGCTTGGGCCGCTCTGCTGACTCGAAGGCTTCAGGGAAGCGCTCCTCGAGCGCATAGCTCAGCTCCTTGATGATTGTGTACAGAAACGCCCTGACGGAAAGATCGTTTACGATCTCGCCGATGCTGAACTGGATCGGGATGAACTGCCTAGGTAGTCGCCGCTTCAGATGGTACAGGACTGAGGACTTGCCCGTGCGCTTCTGCCCGAAGATGACCACACTCTTGCCTACAGGCGCGCTGAGGATCGCCGCCTTCAAATTCTCGATCAGCCTGTCGCGCCCGTAAAACATTCTATCGTCGTCAACTTGTCGGCCGTTGGCGTAAACAGCATATGGATTGTGTATCGGCTTGAAATCCTCAGCGTTATAGAGGCGAATCGGCAGTGTTAGGCCAGTCTGACTAGCTTGACGCCCAGAGCGCAGCGTGTAGGAGAGATCGTAGTGTAGGGTCAACACCTGCGCTGCGCGCGCGGCAGGCGTCAATCGAATTGGCACTTGGCAAGTGACCGAGCGCCCACCTTCTAGCGTGACATTGATCGGGACGCTCTGCTGAATCAACTGATACTCGTTGTTTGGCGAAGGCGCTACATGTACCACCAGCTCGCTGACCGGGCTTTTGCCTTCAAGATTGCTGATCTCAATTTGGCAATTAATCTCTTCTTGATTGGGGTAGCTCTCAACGGGTAGCTTGCACATCAATTCTTGCGGCTCGGCTTGTCGCTGAATTCGCTCGAAGTGTTCGCGCAATGCCTCCTGAAGCGCCCTGAGGTAGCCATAGAACTGCTCTATCGAGTAGATGGTGGGATTGGCTTCAATCTCGCTCAGCAAGTTGGGGATGGCTGTCTCGGCAACGATATAAGCGAGGCGCTCGCGCTCGACATAAGAGTTTTGCTTGGTGTACGAGATGACCTGCTCTTGAATTTCTGCGATGCGCTGCAATCGATCCTGATCGAGCCTGCTGCGCAAGCGGCTGCGCAGCTCATTCAGGCGCGAGCGCTGCTCTTCAGCAGTGCTTAGATCAGCGGCAATGTTGCGCAGGTATTCGAACTCTTGGCGGACGTGGTCGCGCCTCTGGCGGACAGCATCGCGCGCCTTTTGCCATGCGTCTTCAATGTTCTGCGGCGCTTCAAGCGCAGGCGCATAGTTCCTGCATAGCTCACTGAACTTACCCGCTAACATTGACTTGCTGGCGACGTGTAACATAGACTCCGAAATAATCTGTGCAGAGAGCGATACCTCAAGCAACCACTCGAAAGCTGTTGTTTGCTGGCTAGAGATAATCTGATTAAGCGTTTGGGCAAGACGACTCGCTTTGACATGAGTTATCCGACCGAGATAGTCGTTCAGCGCCTTTTCGAGTACATCGTGCATTTTTGATGCGGTTGATACAGCGCTGCTCAAGTAAGCGCCAATCACGTCAGGATGCCTGCCTTCGATAGCACTCGCTTCCGCCATATTCAAAGCGTATTTGTGAAGCGGCTCGAGGATTTCATCGGTCTCTCTACCCAATCGCTCAGCGACAGCTGCTTGGGTCAGATACAGCTCAGCGCGTTGAGATGGTCGCTTTTGCCCTGCGCCTTCAATCAAGCCGCGCAACTTGGTGAAGTCTTCTTCGGTGAAGTCGCGCGTGGCGCGCTGCGCATCAGGGATACCTTCATAGGTACAGCGATCTATGTAGAAGCGCAAGAACGGGCTTATCGTCCGCTCCCAGAGTTCGTTGTAAGCGTTCTGCAGCGAGAGCAGGGAGAGCCTGCTGCCCGAGCGCAGCGCTTCCTGAACGCTCTCGAGCCAGCGCTGTGCCACGTCATTTGCAGGTACCAAACCAAGGACTTGCTGCAGCGTTTTCTCCGCCTCTTCAAGCTGATTGAGCTGCATTTGGCAGTAGGCTTTCTGCAGCAGGGCAACGTGCCGCCGATTAGAGGGTTGTTTAGGCAAATTTGCATTGATCAGATCAATGGCGCGAGCATAGTTGCCTGCTCGCTGGTGGAGATTGATCAGCTGATTTCGAAAGCTCAGCAGATTAGAGACTCGATTTGTTGTTCTTAAGAATGTCTCTAGCTCTCGAATAGCTTCCTCGGTGCGCCCTTGCTGATTGAGCAGCGAGGCGAGGTCTTTGACTGCGCTCTCGGCGCGGTCATCATTTTCTATTGCTTTACGGAAGTACTCTTCCGCAGCTGCAAAATCTCTCTTGCTCTCAGCGCGCTTAGCGTGTGCATAGTAGCCGCCATCGCGCGGTACGGACGCGCCTGTCGCCGACCTAGGTTTCGGGGCATATGTTCTAGGCGCATGGATCGGATACTGAGGCGGCGCTAAGCGGCTTTCCAAGTCGCGTAGCGCACTTTGAGCGCGCTGATTGCGCGGATCGAGCTTCAGAAGTTCCTCGAACAGGTCCTTCGCCACCCGCAGACGATTGGCTTGGCGCATCTGTTCAGCCTGCTCGTAGAGCTTATCAAGCCTGTTGAAGTCATATTGTGGGTAGCGCTCCAGCAGGCTCGCCAGAGTGCCTTGCGCCGTCCGATAATCTAGCGTAGGCTGATCAGAAATGACTGGCGATAACTTATTAAGAAGTGCGCTGGCGCTCTCAAGATCGGGCGTGCAGCAAAAATGAGCCACTTCGTTGTTGAGCGCTGGCGTCAACTGCGCTTGGTGCGCAACGTAAGCGATGCGCTCTGACAGCCAGTCGGGCGAGAGTTGAATTTGTTTCAGCAGCGCCTGCTGCAGAGCATTGATAGCAGTCTGATACAAGCCGAGTCGAAGCGCGTAATCCAACGCTGAATGCGTCGAGGCTTCGCCGCGCGTCATCAAAAACAGTTCGATCATCCAAGCTGTGGCTTTGTGCCAGAGTTGTGCTTTCAATGCAGCAAACACGCCGCCTGTGAAAGCATCGCGATTGTTGTTCAAGCGAATGGTCTGCTCGAAGAGCAAGGTTGAGACTGCGAATTCCGCCGCATGCGCATAGCAGATGGCAGCGTTGTAGTACGGTTCATAATTATTGCCTAAAACACGCGCTAGCTCGAAGAATTTCTGAGCGGCGCTTTGCCAAGCGCGGTCACGCATGTAGTTCAAAGCGGCTGTCCAGAGCTGTCCAGGCAAGCCGAGCAGTTGGCTTCGCAGCACGTTCAGCCGCTCAACAGGTCTTGGCAGCTCCATGTTTGTCCAACGCACTTCTTGAACAGCTTGCTGCGCACGCCTTGCAAGCTCGCTCAATGCATCCGAGCCGCTGCTGATCACGACGCGCGCATCCGCATAGCTACTAGTGCCGCCAATACCGCCGATGTTGATTTGCGCAATTGCGCTGTGCGCGATGATTCGTTCAGCGCCGCTGCTCACGATACAGACATCGTTTGCATCAAAATCTTGCACAACGCCCACAATGGTTGTTCCATCGCTCAAGCGAAATTCCGCCACCTGCCCCGATTGCTTCAGCTCGCTCAGCCGTTTATGACGAATGCTCATGCTCATGGCAAAGTCCTCAACGGATATCTGCTGCCCACAAATGTCTCCATTATACAAGGTTCCTTCACATTCGATAGCGTTTCTCGGCTTACTGCTAAATCAGCGTTGATGTCGCAACTACGCAATAGACGCTAGGCTGCCACTGTCTGCTCGGTTCGCGCGCACCTTGTGGGCCGGCGCGCATCGCTAAGTAACGTGCCACGCGCGCTGCATTGCGCAGCAAGTGACATGCCAACACACGCTGCATTGTGCAGCGTCTCGTCTGCGAAGGATCAGCGGCTGCGCCTTGTGCGCCTGATGACAATCCGAGCAGAACAGCTGCACTTGTCTCAAGATCAGTTGGCGGCGCGCTGCCGCGCTCAGCAAGCGCTTATCGCAAGCCTGCGCCGAGGCTCAGCGCCCCGCTGCACGAAATGGCGGGACAATCAAGCGTGTAATGGACTGCCTAGCGTAAGAAGCGCAAAGCATAGCAGAGGCAAAAAGATGAGCCAACGCCGACGGCGCGGCATGTTCGCTCCAGCCGTATTGTGCGTGCGCGTAATTGTGCGTGCGCAGGGTCAAAGCGCGCGTATGGCGCGCCGATGAATGGCGTCCGTGCCGCTTGGAAAAGCGCCGCCGAACGAGCCGCGCACCTCAGCGCGCTGCACAAAGCCTGTCTCGTCTGTGGCGCGCACGCCAATCCGATACACGCCGGGCGCAGGCAACGTCCACGTGAGATGCCATTGCGTCCACGCCAGCGGCGTATCGCCGCTCGGCACGAGCGTCGCAGGCATCCATTCGCCGTCGTCAATTTGCACCTCGACCCTGAGAATGCGGCGCGTGCCTGCTACTGCCACGCCTTGCAAGACAATTTGCGCGCCTGCCATCACTTCGGCGCCTTCGCTCGGCGTGTGGATGATGGACTTGGTGCGCATCGCCGCCACGTTCGACCAACCGCGCGATTCCCAATAGCCAATGAAATCGTAGTCTATGAATTCAATGCGCGTCAGCCAGCGCGGCATCTTCTGCCCATATAGGCCGGGGATATGAACGCGCAACGGGAAGCCATGCGGCACGGTCAGTGGCGCGTCGTTCATCTCGTAGGCGAGCATGGTACCAGGCTGCAGCATCCACGCTGTGGTGACCGCTGTCGTGTAGCCGTCAGCTGCCTCGAATTTGACGTGAGTCGCTCGCGCCTTCGGCTTCACGCGCACCACAATCTCGCTGAACAACACGCCGCGCCATTTCAAGTTGCCGATCAAGTTGCCGCCGCTCGGATTGGAGATGCATTCCAAGACGCGCGTATCGGTCACGGACGGCATGGCGCGCAGTTCGTCGAGCGTGAACGACATCGGCGACTCGACCAAGCCGTCTACGCGCAGCGACCAAGATTGCGCGTCCACTTCAGGCGTGTTGTTGTAGTCGTATTGCGCGATGAAAAGATCAGCGACGTCCGTCAAGATCGGCTTATCGTAGGTGAGGGCGCCAAAAGCGGCATCAGGCGCGGCAGGCGGCAAGGTCAGCGCGGGCGACGGCGCGTGTGCCGGCCGATTAGCGCCTGAATCAGGCGTGTACATCGTTGGGACGATCCGCTCAGCGGGATGGCAGGCAGCAGCCAGTGCCGAGCCTGTGAGAGCGACCAGAAATCCGCGCCGCGAAAAGCGTCTTGGCGGCTGCGCTTGTGACATGTGTACATCCTCAGGCTCAGTTTACGGCGGATCGCGCGCCGCGACGTGTGCTTCAAATCAATCAGGCATATTCTAGCTATTCAACGCGCAGCGGCACAAAGAAGAGCGTCTGACCATCTGGCAGCGCCAAGCGCGCGCCGCTTTGATCGTACCAGCCGATGTACAGGCGATACACACCGCTCGGCAGCTCAGTCGGCAACCTCAAGTGGCGCGTCTCGGCGAAACGAGCGCCGCGCTGCCAAAGAGAGGTCGGATAGCCGCTCGGCGGGCCGTCAGATTGCGCTACGATCTGGTCGCGCTCATCCAACACGCCGAAGGCGAGCCGATAGTCATCCTTGAGCGCTGCAAGCGCTTCCCAGCTGAGCGTGACAGCAAGTTCTGCGCCGCTACGTAGCATTGTTTGATCGAGCGTGTAGCCGACCAAGCGCAGCGCGTCGCCGAAGCGCACATCAGACGCCTGCTCAGCCCGCGGCGGCTGCCATGTCCAGTCCATCAGCACAGCGCCATCCACCACGAGGCTCTCTATTGGCGTGCCGCGCACTGAACGCGTCCTGCCGCTGCAGCGCGCCGATGGCACGCCAAT
>JAGHYP010000118.1 GCA_017743585.1 Chloroflexota bacterium | reverse complement strand
GCAGTGGCAGGGCGCCCGCTGGTGGCAATTTTGGAAGGCGGCGCGTTCGATCCTGCTAGCGCTGACCGCGTCTTCGCCGTTCTGCAGATGTTCGCGCTCGGAATCCTGACTTGGAACGCGCTGGAGATCGTGGCGCGCAGCTTTTACGCCGATAAAGACATGATCACGCCGCTCATCTCAGCCGTGATTGAGACAATCACGTTCGTCGCCCTTGCGCTGCTCTTGACGCAAACTTTGCAGACCGCTGGCTTGGCGCTGGCGAACAGCATCGCAGTCGGCGTGCAGGTGATCTTCTTGGCGGCGATCTTGCGGCGGCGCTGGCGCGGCATGGATGAAGGCGCGCTGCTCAAGGGCGCGCTCAAAGCGTGCATCGGCGCGGCGGCAATGGTCGCGGCGATGGTGGCAATTGCGCCGTTTGTAGAGAGTCTCGCCTTGCCGTTGGATCGGCGACTGTTGCTGCTAGTGCAGGCGGGCTTGCAGATCGGCGCAGGCGGCGCCGTGTACTTAGGCATGATGGTGCTGCTGCGGGCGGAAGAAGTGTTGCAACTGCCGCGCCTAGTTTTGGCTAGGCAGCGCGCTCAAGCGGCAGGCGAGATGTGCTGACCTAGCGCGCAACGCTGTTATGGATGCTCGATCGGCCTCGGGCGCACAAGCGCGCCGCAGCGCCCAAGTCTTGCATCCTGCGCCGATCAGTGCTACATTCAGCGCGCTGAGGACGCACTGCGCATAGCAAGAGGAGCATGAAGATCACCTTTCACGGCGCGGCGCGCGCCGTCACCGGCTCTCAGCATCTGATCGAGGTGGACGAGCGCCGTATTTTGCTGGATTGCGGCTTGTTTCAAGGCAAGCGCAGCGAAGCTTACGATCGCAACCGTCGGCTGCCCTTCGATGCCTCGCGCGTTGATGTAGTTATCCTCTCGCATGCGCACATTGACCACAGCGGCAATCTGCCCATCTTGGTGAAGGCAGGCTTTCGCGGCGATATTTACACCACTTTTGCCACGCAAGAGCTGTGCGGCGCGATGCTCCTCGATAGCGCACACATCCAAGAGCGCGACGTGCAGTACGTCAACAAAAAACGCGCCCGCAAGGGCGAGCCGCCGTTCAAGCCGCTCTACACACAGGCGGAAGCGGTTGAGGCATTGCGCTACTTTCACGCCATCGCCTATGAGCGCACTGTGACGATCTTGCCCGGCGTCACGCTCACGTTCTACGACGCAGGACACATGCTCGGCAGCGCCATCAGCGTGCTGAACATCACTGAGCGCGAGCGCGGACGCGACGTGCGGCTCGTCTTCAGCGGCGATCTCGGTCAGCCCGGCTTGCCAATCTTGCGCGATCCGACGCCGATTGAGGAAGCCGATGTGCTGATCATGGAAAGCACCTATGGCGACCGCCTGCACGAGCCGTTTGAAGATAGCGTCCGTCGCCTCGAGCAGATTGTGGCGCAAACCTACAAGCGCGGCGGCAAGGTCATCGTGCCGTCCTTCGCCGTCGGGCGCACGCAGGCGCTGGTCTACGCCTTGCATCAGCTGCGGCGCAAGGGCGACCTGCCGCCGCTCAAAATTTTTGTGGACAGTCCGCTCGCTGTGAACGTGACTGCTATCTTCGCCAATCATCCTGAGGCGTACGATGAAGAGACGCGCGCTTTCATCAGCGGCGATAAGGCGCACCTCGACCCATTCGGCTTTCAAGAGCTGATCTATGTCCGCTCAGTTGAGGAGAGCAAGGCGCTCAACTTCCTCAACGAGCCTGCCATCATCATCAGCCCCAGCGGCATGGCGGAATCAGGGCGCATTTTGCATCATCTTGCCCATGCTGTCGAGGATCCGCGCAATACGATTCTGATCATCGGCTTTCAGGCGGAACACACGCTCGGCCGCCGCATTGAAGAGCGACAGCCCAAGATTCGTATCTTCGGCGAGGAATACCACCTGCGCGCGCAGGTCGAGCGCCTGACGGGCTTCTCTGCGCATGCGGATCGCAACGCGCTGCTGGCATGGGCGGCCGCCTTCAAGAAAAAGCCGTTGCGCACCTTTCTTGTGCATGGCGAAGAGCCTGCGCTCAGCAGCCTCGCCGAAGCGCTCAAGGCGGAGGTCGGCTTCGAGCGCGTGGATATTCCTGAGCTACATCAGACTTTCAGCGTGTAGCGTGATTGCGAAGTTATGAAAAGTTCACTTCAGAACCCGTTCGCAGATGAATGGCGCGAGTGCTTGTTAGCATACTACCGATACATCCTGCGGCGTCAGGAGGACAAGATTGAGGCGACGCTGCGCGAATTGTTGTTGAGCGTCGGCATCCCCGCCGAGCGCCTAATCGCGCTTGGCGCGCCGATACCTGGACAAGCGCCCGCAGAATCCGCGCGACCCGATGCGCCCGCGCCGGAGCAGACCTCTGAGTCAGGCGCTCAAGCGCCGCCTGCTGCGCCCGCCGCGCGCGAGAAAAAGCTGCCCAAGCAGTTATCGTTCTTCTAAAGCTGCGGAGCGCCCGTCAAGAGAAGCCTATGACCGTGCCCTTGATCGAATGCGTGCCGAATTTCAGCGACGGACGCCGCCCGCAAGTGCTGGAAGCTATCTTGAGCGCTATTCAGGGCGCTGCGCCCGTCAGCATCTTGGATTATAGCAGCGATCACGACCACAATCGCAGCGTGGTCACTTTTGTTGGCGCGCCTGACGACGTGTTGGAAGCCGCCTTTGCCGCGATCAAGACCGCCGCGCAGCTGATCGACATGGACATGCATCGCGGTCAGCATCCGCGCATCGGCGCGGCGGATGTTGTGCCATTCGTGCCGCTGCGCGGCGCGACACTTGAGCAATGCGCCGAGCTAGCGCGTCGGCTCGGCGAGCGGGTCGGCACCGAGCTAGGCATCCCCGTCTATCTCTACGAAGCGGCGGCAACCCGCCCCGAGCGGCAGAACCTTGAAGACGTGCGTCGCGGCGAGTACGAAGGCTTGAGGCTCGCCATTCAAAACGACCCTGCGCGCGCGCCCGACTTCGGCCCGGCGCAGTTGGGCAAGGCGGGCGCGGTCGCCATTGGCGCGCGTCTGCCGCTGATCGCCTTCAACGTCTACCTGAACACAGCCGAAGTCGAGATAGCCAAGCAGATCGCGCGCGCCGTGCGCTACTCGAGCGGCGGCCTGCGCTACGTCAAGGCGCTCGGCTTGCTGGTGGACGGCAAAGCGCAGGTCAGCTTGAACCTGACTGACTACACGCGCACGCCGATCCATCGCGTCCTTGAGCTGATTCGGCGCGAGGCAGATCGCTACGGCGTCCGTCCGATTCGCACTGAGCTGATCGGCTTGATTCCGGAAGACGCCCTGACCGATGCCGCTGTGTGGTATCTACAGCTGAGCGATTTCGATCCGAATCAGCGCATCATAGAGCGCCGCCTTCGGAATCTGCCGCCGCACTTGTCGCCCGCCGGACGCGCCGCTGACCATCCGCTCGAGCCGCCGGCGCTCGGAGACGCCACGTCGCGCGCGGCAACGTCGCCCGATGTCGCCGCCTTCGGCGAGTCTGTGGCGCAGGCGACGCCAACGCCCGGCGGCGTCGCGGTCTCGGCGTCGGTCGGTGCGCTGGCCGCCGCGCTCAGCGAGATGGCGGCGCGCCTGACCGCCGTCAGCAGCCGCGAGCGCTACGCGCCTATGAAAGCGGAGATGAACACCTTGGCGAGCCGCGCCGCCGCTCTGCGCCGCGCCCTGCTGGAAGCAGTTCAGCGCGATAGCCGAGCCTTCAACGCTGTGGTCAGCGCCTATCAAACTCCGCCTGCGCAGCCCGACCGCGAGCAGCTGGTGCAGGCGGCGCTGCGCGACGCCGCTCAAGTGCCGCTTGATGTGATCGCGCACTGTCTCGAGGTGCTCAAATTGACGCGCGCGATTGTAGAGCGTAGCTTGGATCGCGCGATTGCCGAAGTTGCGACTGCCGCTCGCATGGCGCAGGCAGCCGCTGAGAGCGCGGCGCTCAACGTGCGCATCAATGCTGCCCTGCTCAGCGATAGTCTGCTGGCGCAGACTCTGCAACGGCAGGCGCTCTCAGCTGTTGACGAGGCGCGCGCGCTGTGCGCCGAGGTGGTCATGATTGCTGAGACGCGCGCCAAACTTCGGTAGTTCGCTGTAGTTTGCTGAGGTCTGCCACGTCTTGATGAAAATATTCGATGAAAATGCTCGATGAGAATACTTGCCGTTTTCCTGATCGTTTGCTGTGCGCTCCTCGTGCTGCCAAGCGGCATGCCTAACGCCGCCAGTCAAGCGCCGATGCCGCGCGCTGCAGCGCAGATTTCAGCGTCGCCGAGCGCTACGCCAACTGCGACCATCGTGCCAACGCTGATCAGCACTCTTGTCCCCAATTTCAACAGCCCCGAATCGGCGCTGTGGACGCCGCCTGCGCCTTTCAATCGCGTCAGCGGCAATTTTCTGTTCAGGCGTCCGTTCAGCTTCCAGCATAACACTTATTGGGCGCGCGAGTACAGCTATGGCTCGACCAAGCGGGGGCAGCTGCAGGTTCATCACGGGCTCGACTTCCCCAATCCGAGTGGCGTCGCGGTCTTGGCGGTCGCCGATGGCGTGGTCTACTACGCCGGCTCTGATACCAGTCGCCTGTTCGGCCCGCGCCCTGATTTTTACGGAGTCTTGGTCGTGATTGAGCATCCGTATATGTACAACACGGGCGAGAAGATTTACACCCTATACGGTCATTTGCGCGCGGAAGCCGTCTACACAGGGCAGCGCGTGCGCGCGGGCGACGTGATTGGTTACGTCGGCGCGACGGGCGTGGCGCTCGGGCCGCACCTGCACTTTGAGGTGCGGGTCGGCGCGCCCGAGAGCTACGACGCGACGCGCAATCCTGAGCTGTGGCTGATACCGTATGAGGGCGCGGGCGTTGTAGCGGGCATCGTGCGCGATATCTACGGCAACAAGCTGGAAGGCGTGGCGTTGGAACTGCGCGCGCCCGGCAGGTATCACCTGACCTTCAGCTATACCGGCACGCGCGTCAACGGCGACAACCGCTTGGGCGAGAACTTCGTCTTCGCAGACATCAATGCTGGCTATTATTATCTGATTGTCAAAAGGGCTGATGGCAGCTTGGCGCATCGGCAGCTGATCTACGTCTGGGCAGGACAAGTGACCTTTGTGGAAATCTTCCTAGCGCCGTGACGGGCCGCTCGCGGATGCGGATCGCGCGCATTGAAGCTGCTCGCTGTATTGCCGAGCAGTGAGCGCGCCGCGCTTGCGCATTCCACAAAAGCGTGTATATATGCGTAGCTCGCCACTTTGATCCGTCGAGGGATAATTTGCCATGTCATTGCCGGCCATTCTGCAGGCGCTGGAAGTGCGCCGCCGCCCTGTTCACGAGCCATACTTCGTGCCGAGCCTTTGGGCGCACAGCGGCACGCAGCCTGATCACACAGCCGCCATTCAGGTCAATCCATATGACTTTTACTATCAGCTCCTAGCGAAGATCGCGATTCGCGCGGCGCAGCCGCTAGTGCAAGGGGCAGGCGGCGAGTGGTCGCGCCGCGCGATTGTCTACAGCTTGTTCCCGCGCGTGACCACTGCCTTCGATCACAATGGCGATGATCGGATCAGCCTCACGCCGAATAACGACGGCTGGCGCGAAACCGGCACGCTCTTGAAGAGCATAGCGCTGCTGCCTTACATCCGCGAGATGGGCTTCAACACAGTCCACTTGCTGCCTGTGACCGCCATCGGACGCGATGGACGCAAAGGCACGCTCGGTTCGCCTTACGCCGTTCGCAATCCATACCTGCTGGACGAAAATCTGGATGAGCCTGCGCTCGGCTTGACAGTGGAACAGCTCTTCAAAGGCTTTGTCGAGGCGGCGCATCGGCTCGGGATGCGCGTGGTGGTCGAGTTTGTGCTGCGCACAGCTGCTAAGGACTCGGATTGGATTCCTGAGCATCCTGAGTGGTTCTACTGGATTCGCGCTGACGTGCCGGACCGCACAGCGAACGTCGGGCGCACAAGCGCGCTGAACAGCTATGGGCAGCCGATCTTCTCGCCTGATACGCTCAATTTGATCTTCGCCAAGATCAACGCGAACGATTTTCACGACTTGCCGCCGCCGCCACATCAATACCGCGCCATGTTCACCCCGCCGCCGCGCCCTGATCAGGTGCGCATGGAAGACGGGCGTTACATCGGCACGCTGGACGATGGCACGCGCGTGCGCATTCCGGGCGCCTTCGCCGATTGGCCCCCGAACGACGCCCAGCCGCCTTGGTCCGATGTGACCTATCTACGGCTTTACGACCATCCTGACTTCAATTACATGGCGTACAACACGCTGCGCATGTACGATGCCTCCCTTGCGCAGCCCGAGCATCGCAATGCGCTGCTCTGGGAACGGCTGATCGGCATCATTCCGCACTATCAGAAGCAGTTCAACATTGACGGCGTGCTGCTCGATATGGGGCACGCGCTGCCGATGCCGCTCAAGCAGCGCATCATCGCCACAGCGCGCGCCACTGACCCAGATTTCGCTTTCTGGGACGAGAATTTCTCAATTGAGTGGCACGCGCGCGAGCAGGGCTACAACGCTGTGGTCGGCTACTGGTTGCTCAGCGTGCATGAAGCGCACAGCGTGCGCAATATGATCCACCAAATGGCGCAGCACGCTTTTCCTATTCCTTTCTTCAGCGCGATGGAGAACCATAACACGCCGCGCGCCTTTGCACGCTACGGCGGGATCGCGTATGCGCACTACGCTTTAGCGCTCTCAATTGGAATCCCCGCCATTCCGTTCATTCAGAGCGGCTTCGAGCTAGGCGAGACTCAGCCGATAAACACAGGGCTGGGCTTCAGCAGCGAGGAGATGCGCCGCTACAAAGCCGAAGATCTGCCGCTCTTCAGCGTGTGGGCGTATGACTGGTGCCGCGCCGAAAATTGGATACGCTCAGTGCGCCATGCGCTCGGCATTCGCCGGCGATTTGAGTCTCTGCTGAGCGACTCAGCGCCGGACACTTTCCTGATCGGCAGCTCGGATAATCCACACATTCTGGTCTTCTCGCGGCGGCGCGACGACCAGTGGCTATGTTTCATCGCCAACACAGACATGGCGCACGAGCAACGCGGACGCGCCGTCATTCGCGCCGAGCAAGTGCGCGTGCCGGGGTACTGGGGAACACACGCGGACGGCATGGACGTGCGCCGAGAGATCGCTGTGGACGTCTTGCTCTCGCCCGGCTATGTGCTGATCATCGACGTGGCAAATTTGCGGAACGGAGAAGCGTGAAAACGAGCGCGCAGCTGCCTTTGAACGGCGCTATCTCAAGGCTCGGCGCGCGCCGTTTCCAGCAGCACCACGCCCTCTCCTGCTTTCAAGTGCAGCCAATCGCCGTTTTGGATCAAGCGCGTCGCGGCGCGCACGTTGGTGACCGACGGCAAGCCGAGCTCGCGCAGGATGATCGAGCCGTGCGAGAGGTCGCCGCCTGTTTCCACCACCACGCCTTGCACTTGTGCGAAGGTCGGCAGCCAGCCGGCGTCTGCTGAGCGCGCTACGAGAATCACGGGCGGCTCAAAAGGCGGCGGCTGCGCAGGCTCGTGCAGCACCCAAGCGCGCCCCGCCACCTCGCCTGTGGTCAAACTGATGCCGCGCAATTGCGGAGTGCGCGCTTCAGGCGGCAGCTCGCGCTCCAAATCGTCAAAACGATGCAGCAGATCGGGGACAGGCAGGCTCTTCAGGCGCGCAAGCTCGGCGATGCGCTCAGCGAAAAATGCAGCATCAGGCCGCCAGCCGTCATCAAGGCGCAGAACTTCTTCGATCGTCAAGTCCCACACTGAGTCTGCCTCAGGCAGCTGACCGCGCTCCGCAGCCTGCGCGGCAAGGCGTAACAGATTGGCGCGCAGCACATCGAAAGCGCGCATGGCGTGGTAGCGCAGCTGCTCGCGCGCGCGCACTGTGCGATTCGCCTGCCACGCCAAAGGCATGGTCAGCCACCCCTTGCGCGTGCGGCGCGGCGGCTTGCTCGCGCTCGGCGGCGCTAAGATCATGCCAAAGAGCGGCGCGGGCTGCTCGTGAAAGCGCGGTCGCGAGAGATCGCTCTCGTATATGCCTGTCTCTTATACACATCT
>JAGHYP010000117.1 GCA_017743585.1 Chloroflexota bacterium | reverse complement strand
CTGTAGGCAGCAGCGCAGGCAATTCTGGCGTAACAGAAGGCTCGCTAACGCTCAACACACCTTCAGTGGCTTCAATCGTTGGCGAAGGCAAGATGATGATCAGAGGCGCGGGCATTGTCGGAGATGGCGCGACTGTCTCAGATGGCTGAGCAGCGGCCGATTTGGTCTCCATGGCTGCAGAATCCGTTCGGGCGTTCAGCGCGAATAACAACAAGATGACGACTAGCAAGGCGATGACGCTGGCTATTGCGGCAAGCCCAATCCATGCAGGCGGTCGCCATTTCTCGCCAGGTATGACAGGACCGTTGTCCACTAGCTGATCAATGGCTTTCTTGAGCGCCTCGACTAGCTCAGCGGCGGTGCGAAAGCGCTCTTCAGGTTTCTTGGCGAGCGCCTTCAATACCACTGAATCCACTGCGCGCGGCAGGCTCGGCACGATTGATGAGGGCAGCGGCGGCGGCTCAAAGATGATCTTGCGCATGATCTGAGTCGGTTGTTCGCCATCGAAGGGCGTCTGCCCTGTCAGCATTTCAAAGAGGATGACGCCCAGCGCGAAAATATCTCGGCTTGGCGCCGCAGGCACGTTATCGAAGGCTTCTGGAGGCATGTAGCGCACTGTGCCGATGCCCATGGTGAAAGTGCTGGAGCTATCGCCAGCTTCAATCAGCTTGGCAATGCCAAAGTCTGTTAAAATCGCGTTGCTCAAATCGTCAGCGGGATCGCGATCGAACAAGATGTTGCTCGGCTTCAAATCACGATGGATCACGCCGCGCCGATGCGCAAAGTCAACTGCGCTCCCGATCTGCCCAAACCAACGCAGGCACTCGTGGAGCGATAAGCGCCCTTTTTGCAAGCGATCGGCAAGGCTGCCGCCTTCCAGCCATTGCATGACAAAAAACGGCGCATCTCGGAAGATGCCTGCGTCATAAATTCTGATGATGTAAGGATGATCAAGCTCGATGAGCAGTTTAATCTCTTGCTCAAAGTACCTTCTAAGCCGCTCTTTGACTCGCGGATCGTCTGAAGGCAACTTCAGGAGCTTGACGGCGACAGGGCGATTGCCGACGACAGTATCAATGGCTTTGTAGACGCTCCCCATGCCGCCGCTGCCCACGAAGCGTCCCCCGCGATAGCGATCAGAGAAGTGGATGATCTCTTCGGAATCCATACAGTTTAAGTTGTGATTGCCGCCTTTGACTTGGAACGGCTAAATCCTAGCACGGCTCAGCAAGGGCGCGCAAGTATCGAATAGGCGTGCGGCAGGACTACTCACTGGCAAGCCCTGCGCCGCATATCGCTTTTGCTAGCAAACTGCGCGTTAGTAGGATTGCACGCGCAGTGCAGCTTCCTCAAGCGGAAGAATAGCTCATTGAAAGCTAGTTCACTGCCGCTGCTGAGTTTACAGGGTGTGCGTAAACACCTCAAAGCGGGCGGGAACACAATCCGCATGCTGCAGGATATCTCGCTGGATGTGGCGCAAGGCGAATTTCTATGCTTAGTCGGCGAGAGCGGCTGCGCTTTCCATCCGCGCTGGCCTTGGCACGTGCCGAATGCGTGCGAGGTAGTATTGCCCGAGCTTGCGCCGACCGAAGGGCGCAGCCCTGCCGCTTGCCACGTCATAGCGCAGACCGCACGTCATGCCGGAGCGCGGAAAGCCCAGCCGCGCCAAGCTTTGAGGCGCTGTTCCTGTGCCGCTTGCTCTTCACGACTTAGCAATACGCTTGGCGCGCCCGCGATCGAGCTGTGACCCTTCAAGCTGCATTTTAATGATTTTGATAAAATGCGCACAGTGGGCGCGGCAGAGAATCTCAGTGGGGCGCGATTCAGATGAGGAACGGCGCACAAAGCGGCGCTCGAGGTTGCGAGGCTGAGTTCGTGGCACCTGACTTTTGAGCGCGAGAGCGAGGGCGCTCAACCTGTGCGTCTCGCTCGCGAAAATCGAGGTCAACTTGCTGCGGCTATTGGTTGGCAATCGCGGCAAGACCGTCAGCGCTGAGGCGCCGATGATGCGCGCATGACGCAACGAAGAAGTTCTTGAAGAGACGCTGCGCGTGCGCATGGTTATTCGCTGAAGACGAAATCGCGCCCTAACGCCGAGCAAATGGACTTGAGCAATGGATGGCTACGCGCTTTTCAGCAACGCCCCAATTCCAATGCTCATTCTTGATCTTGAGGGCAACATCAAGCAGGCAAACGCTGCAGCGCAGGCGTTTTACGGGCGCTCAGCGGAAGCGCTGTCCGGCAAGAGCCTAGCGGCGCTTGCCTGTGGCGAGAGTCAACACTTGCAAGAGCGCGCATTCCGTCAAGTTGCGCGCGCGCAGCGCAGCTGGGAAGGCTTGATTGATCAGCTTACGGGTAGCGGAGCGCGCACTGTGCGCCTTTCGCTGACGCCCATACGTGATGCTGGCGGGCAGATTTGCAACATCCTCGCTTGTGCGTTCGATGTTCACGATTTGTTGAATGCACAGCGCGTCTTGCAACACGAGCGCGACCGCCTTGAGGCAATCCTCGAAAGCACCAACGACGCCGTGCTGATGATAGACGCTGGCGGCACGGTTGTGACTGTGAACTTACAGTTTGAGCAGCTGTTCAATTTGCCGCGCCACATCGTGCTAGGGCGCTCGCTTACGGACTTTGTCAGGCAGCTGCGCGCGTAGCCTGACCTGCCGCCTGACTTCATGAACGTGTTGCTCAACTTCAGCGGCGATTACGCGCAGAGCGCCAGCTACGAATTTGAGATCAGCGGCACAACGCGGCGCGTCGTCCGCTGGTATAGCGAACCTGTCCACACTTACAGCGGCGCGCTGCTCGGACGCCTATTCGTCTTCCGCGACGCCACGCACGAGCTGGCGCTCGACCGCACCAAGACTGAGTTCGTCTCGCTAGTTGCGCATGAGCTTGGCACGCCGCTCGCCGCCATCAAAAACGCGGTCGAGATGCTCCAAGACGATCCGAGCAGCTTGTTGAGCGAGGATGGGCGTCAATATGTGCAAATCATTGCACAGCGCGTTGAGTCGCTCGAGGCGCTCGTCAAAGATATCATTGCCTTGACGCGCATCGAGGCAGGGCGCATTGAGCTGCGCCGCGCCTATCATCCGCTGAGCGCTGCGCTCAACGAAGCGCTGAACAGCGTGCGCAGCATCATCCAAGCGCGCAAGCAGCAGCTCATCTTGGAAATTCCTGACAACCTGCCCGCGCTGTGGATCGACCGCAATCGCATTGCGCAGGTCTTCACCAACCTGCTGACGAATGCCAGCAAGTATACGCATGATGGCGGCACGCTCTTGGTGCGCGCGGCGCGAGTCGACCGCGCGGAGGATTTGCCCGAGAACAGCCCTGCAGATGTGCGCTTGCCTGCTGTGCTGGTCATGGTGCAAGATACCGGCATCGGCATCGCGCCTGAAGAGCAAGCGCGCATTTTTGAGCGCTTCTATCGCACTGAGGACGCACGAAAACGGCGCATCCAAGGCAGTGGCCTCGGCCTGACGATTGTGGAGTCATTTGTGACGCTACACGGCGGCAAAGTGTGGTTGCGCTCCGCGCCGCTGCAAGGCAGCTCGTTTTTCTTCACTTTACCTATCGTGGAAGGGCAATGATCGGATGAGCTATATCTTGTTGGCTGAAGATGATCGCAGTCTGCAGTTTTTGGTGCAGCGCAAGCTGGAGACAGAAGGCTACACTGTGCGCAGCACAATAGACGGTGCAGAGGCGCTCACTTTGGCGCTGAGCGAGCGCCCTGCGCTGCTGTTGCTCGATATCGGCTTGCCAGGCGCCACAGGCTTTGATGTCTGCCGCGCTGTGAAACGATACTATGGCGCCGAGTCGCCGCCGATCGTGATCATCTCAACCAACAGCCGAGAAGCCGACGTTGAGGCAGCCAAAGACATCGGCGCGGATGATTATCTAATCAAACCATTCTCACTGCGCGATCTAGCAGAGCGCGTCCGCAGCTTCCTGGGCGGCAACTAGGGCGCGCCAATCGTATTCTACGCAAGCAGCCGCCTAGCACGCGATCTAAAGCCCTCCAGGCGCGCGTCGCGAGCGGCTCAGGCGAGCCTTTCAATCAACGCAGACGGCTTTTGCCCTCGCGGCTGTCAGATTGACCCGCTAGCAGCTCATCGAGCGAGAGTCCGCTCTTTTGCGCCCCCTGCTCCATGATGGCGCGCGCTAACCGAGGATCGACCTCGCCATCCTCTGCCAGCAGGTTGCGAGCAGGCATGGCGACTCGCGCGCGCACAGGGAATTCATGCTCAGCGAGCAGTTTATTGCCGATGCTCAAGCGCAGCGTCCACATGCCGCTTGTGCGCTCAGCCGGCAGAGGCAAATATGTGCGCGGCGTGACGAAGTTCGCGCCTTGCGTCAGCGAATACAGCTCGCGCGCGACGAAGCGGCGCGTGCCGAGTTCATCGAATAGCTCAAAAGCGATCGTGCCTCTGCCTTGCTTATACGGTATGTGAATCACGGCGAAGGGGCGCAAGTGTGTGGTATCGGCTGTCACAGGGTTCAAGCGCACGACGTCGGGCGTGTCATCGCCGTGATAGGCGAGCAAACCGATATCTTCGAGCGAGAGCAACCAGTCGTCCGGCTGGCTGCCGGCGCGCCGCAGCGCGCGCCGCGCCACTTCCTTCGGCGTAACGCGCGGACGCAGGTCGTCATCATCATCGTAATCATCGTAATCGTCGTAAGCAACTCGCGGACGCCAATGCGCCAGTTGTATCTGCTCAGCGCGTCGCTGCGCCTCTTGCAGCAGCGTGTTCACGGCGCCTGAGATGCCGCGCATCAGCGTGCCAACGCCGAACAACATGCTCAGGATGAAACCAGTGAAAACTAGGGTGAAAACTATCCGCAGCACAGCGCTGGCATTGCTGCTGAGAAAAGCGGCCACCATCAGGAAGATCAGGGAGAAGAAAATCCAAGCTATCAGCGGTATGCGATCGTTTGACATCGTTTGTAGCCCATCACAAGCGGCGCCTGAACATATCAGAGCGCGTGAGCATGAGGATTGCCCAGATCAGCCATATGCCGATGAAGAAAAAAGCCTCAACTGTCAGTTCATCGCGCAGCAAGACGATCATCAGCAAGATGACAGTTCCGATAATGTTGCTTATCAGCAGCCAACGCCCGATCTGCCTCAGGCGGCGCTCTAAGCCTTTCTCTTGAGCCATGCAAGCCGCCTATCTGTTGCGACGGCGCGCTTGCTCGCGCAGCAGGTCTTCAAGGCTGATTGGCGGCGCCTCTTCGTAGTCGCCTTCGGCGCTGTACGAGCGTCTGGACGGCGCTGAGCGCGCCAAGCCGCTCGAAGATGCCATGCTGAAATTGTGCAAGCCGATCAGGACGCCGTCCACTTTCACGCGCAAGTCCCACGTGCCTGCGCGCATCGGCTGCTCAGCGCCGCGCAATGCCAGCTGCCGCTCGCACAAGATCAAGTTCTCGCCCGTGCGCAGATAATCTTCCATGCTGTGCCTGAACTGCAGCCTGCCCGAGCGGTCGTAGAACTCAAAAGTGAGCGCGATATGGCGCTCGCCGCTGCCCGGCGGCGCAAAGAGCTTGACGTAAGGTTGCAGGAACGCGTCGTCAAGCGCGGCGGACTCCTGCGCAATGCGCCGATCCCAGCTGCCGTCAGGGCGCCGCTCATTCACCAGCATACCGATATCCAGCAACGTCAGCTCTGATCCCAAGCTGGCCTCAGGATGCGATTTGGCGTGCAGTTTGGCGTTCAATGAAGCGCGACGCGCAGCGTCGCTCATGCGCGCGGCAGCGCTCAAGGCCGCTTGCTTGCGCTGAACGATCGCCGCCAGAGCGCCTAGGTCGGCGCGCTTGTAAAGCAGAAGCGCCAGCGCTAAGTAAGCGGCGACCATGCCGAGGCCGACAGCAGGGTTGATCGCCGCGCTGGAGACGCCGGCGAGGGCGATCAAAATCACAAGCACGCCCAGCAACAGAAGACCGACGTTCGTCACGCGCCGACTGGTCGAATTCATGCGCTTCTGCTCCTGCGCTCAATCATACAACAATTCCAATTCGCACACACATACACATTATAACAAGCTGCGATATCCTTGCCTTCAGCCGAGAGAGTGAAGGCATCCAAGCCCACTGCGCCTCTCGTGGACCGCCGGATCAGCGGCAAGGTCAGACGGAAATGCGAGCGCTGGCGCTCATAGCGCAGCACATCCGCGAGCAGAACAGCAGTCCAGATGCTTCAGCCACCGCGACCGGGACATGCACGACCAAATGCCTCGCGTGCTTTTTGAGCGGCGCGTGGCGTAGCAGCTGCCGCGTTGCTAGAAGCGCGAGCCTGAGCGCTCTGCGCGCAACCTAATCCCGCGCTGTTGCGTACTGAAAGCGACATAACTCTGTGACTTGCTGAGACGAGGACGTATGACTGAGCAGAGAAGTGGACAGACCTTCGACCTATTCAAAGGGCTGAACACCTTGCGCGAGACCGTCTCGCGCACAATTGAAGATAGCATTTCAGCGCTGAGCGGCACGCAGCTCTTGCCGCTTGATATCTACGAGACAGAGACGCACATCGTGATCGTGGCAGGCCCACTCTCAGGCATTCAACCAGAGCAGATCGATATCTCAGTGACAGGCGACACACTGACCATCAAAGGCGAGACTAGGCCTGACCTAGACGTGCCTGAAGAGCGATTCTTGCGCCGCGAGCGCCGCTTTGGCGCTTTTGCGCGCACGATCAGGCTGCCGCAACCTGTGCGCGCCGATCAGGCGGACGCTGAATTCAAGAGCGGTTTGCTAAAGATCATGTTGCCGAAGAGCGAGCCGCCTGATCCGCGCGTGATCGGCGTCCGCAAGGTCGAGGTGTGAACTTGAAGCCGCTGCAGGGCCTCAACGCCTGCGCAACGGCACGACCAGATCGTAGGGAAAGTCGGTCAAGCGCTGCACAGCGCCCGACTCGTCAATGTAGACTGAGTCTTCCACGCGCACGCCGTAGCCGCGCTCGGGGTAGTACAAGCCCGGCTCAACAGTGAAGGCATTGCCGATCCGCAGCACATGCTTGGACTTCTCGCCGAAGGTCGGCGCTTCATGCACGTTCAGACCGATGCCATGGCCGAGGCTGTGGACGTAGCCGTTCATCGTGCCGGGCTGACTACGCTGTGTGGCATGCCCGCGGCCTTCAAAGTAATCCAGCACCATGATCTGATAACGGCTGGTCGGCTCGCCAACTTTGAGCGCGTCCATCACCATGCGGAAAGCAGCCATCACGTCATCGTAGGCAGCTTGCACATCTTCAGCGGCGCAGCCGAGCGACCACGTGCGCGTCATATCGTGGTAGTAGCCGCTCGCGCCGCGCGGAGAGATATCGAAGACAACCGCGCGGCCAACTTCCAGCACGTCGTTATCTTCGCCGACGCTGTGCGGTACGCCGGCGTCGCGCCCTTGCGCGAAGATGAAGCCTCGACTATCCTCCAAGCCGAGCGCCGCCTCTTGCGCCTGAATGAAGCGCCGCACTGCGCCAATGGTCAGCGGCTCGCCGCGCTCATCCACCACAGGGCTGCCGATGGAGTCAGCGCTGGCATAGTGATTGCTCAAAAACGACCACGCGCGGCGCACTACCTCGCAAGTTCGGCGCGCGACGTCCTGCAGAGCGGCGATCTCAGCCGCGTCTTTTGTCTCGAACATGCGGTCGAAGAGCGCAAGCGCGTCTTCATCCAGCGCGGGCGCGATCTCCAGATCGCTCTCGGTCAGCGCCAGCAGATTCGGCAAGAGCGCGTTCACAGCGGCCGCGCCATAAAAGCCGACGCGACCGCGAATCCCCAGCTTGCGGAGGAAGTTCAGGAATAGCTCGCGGCGCAGGCGCGCAGGCTGATCGCCGAATTGGTTGTAGAGCAGCGCAAAGTCGAAGTCGTGATAGGTCATCACGCGCAATCCGCTCTTGGCGGCTTCGTCTACTTCCATGCTCGAGACGACGATCACGGCTTGCTCGCCGCGCTTTTTGAAGATGCTGCCGTGCGTTTTGGCGCGCCCCGTCAGGTAGTCGCGGAAGGTGTTCGGCGTCGCATCGCCGATCACCACGATTGCATCGAGGCGATATTCGTCCATCAAGCGGTCAAGGTCGGATCGCATCGCTCGGCATCCTGAGTTCGCTATCCTCAGCGCAGCGCGAGAT